>NZ_VPBI01000006.1:0-137561 GCF_013418795.1 Acinetobacter sp. YH12120
CATGAATAGCAAGTTGGTGCTGATTGATGAGGGTAATCAGGTTTTTATAACAAGGCAAGTCTTTAAAGAGTTTGCTTTCAAACTGACAAAGCAAGTTAAAAAACATCTTAAAATTATGTACTTGAGATGTTTTATAGTAGATGGAGATAGCCACAATTTCTGATAAAGATAGCGTTGCTTGTCTGATACGTTGACGTTTGTTTTCTTGCTTGAGAAATTGCCAATAGATGGGTTCAAATTTTTTGAAAAAATCATCAACAATACAAAAAATTTCTGTAAAATCGTACATGGTAGTTAGAGCCTTTGGGTTGTGTCGTAACTTTCTAAATGGCTCTAACTACCTTTTTTTCAAGGGCTTTTCTTATCCGTAATTCGGGTTAAAATAGACATCACAATTCCTTTTAAATTTATTTAATCATGAAAAATTGTCAATATTCTCAGGTATCGTTCTGTCATATTCATGCCTCTTTTGATAGTTAAAGCGTAACATTTGAGCGCACCTTGCCACATTTATACACAGAACTTATACTGAAATAGACTAAACACGACCTATTACATTTCACTGAGTTTGCTGAATAGCTTAAGTGCAGATTATGACAACTTGATGCATTTTATTTAAAAAGATTCTTTCTTAAATCATTTTTGAATCACTGCAAAGGAAATTCCCTTTCCTTTTAGGAGACTTGCGGAGCATGCTCCTCAGGGAGAGGTTTTTTATAATAATCCCCTCATCCACTTGCGGAATATTCCTCATCCTGAGCAATACATGGCGTAAAAGAAGGGACTTTCAATACTAATTTTACTGATCATTTATGATCAAATTTCGACTTATAAAAGGATTCTAATTCAGGTTGAACCATTCATAGAATTAAGGTATAAAAAAGCCCGATCTGCATCAATCGGGCCAGATTTAAAGGTACACAAATTTGTATACATAATCAAAATCACTAGAATTTTAAATCAAAAAATTAATCAATCCTTTTCTAGAAAAGTTAACTCTCCCTCATCTGAGGTGATTTTAATTTTGACTTTACGATAACTACGTTTATCTGGGTTTAATGCCGACTCTGAAACATGATGGGCGAATTTTTCATCGCCCATTAAATGCGCAAATAATTTATAGCCGATACGCATTTTCTTAATTTTTTTCTTCTTTTTCTCAAACTCATCGAGTTGTTTATCTAAGTGTTTTAAATCTAAATACTGTTGTTCAGCCATTACTAGCTCCCTAATTTAAAAAATTTACCATTCAATTTCTATGCTTGTACAGACAAACAAATACAGAAATATGTCAAAAAAATTGTTTTTGTGAACGCTACAGTTACTTTTTACAACTGCCCCATCTCACCTAATTTATATGCAACGCATGTACAGTGCTTATTTATTTAGCCTAGCACAATTTGGCGAATAATCAGACAGCATTTTGAGTTATGCCTCAAGCATGTTTAAATGAGCCAGTTTTATTTGCCTTTTGGCAATTGCTTTATGGTTTAGGATGTCTAAATGCACAAAAATATCATCATGTTTGACATGGACGGAACGCTGTTAGATCACGCTTATGATGATTTTATTTGGAATGAACAACTGCCTATTCGCTATGCAGAATTACACGCCTGTTCTTTAGAGCGCAGCAAAGAAATTTTATACGATTTTTATCAAGCGCATAGCCACACCTTAGAGTGGTATTCCTCACGTTTTTGGACGGCTAAAGTGGGTGTAGATATGCTTGCGATGCAACTTGAATATAAAGATCAAGTCACGTTGCGTCCACAAGCTATCGAGTTACTGGAATATTTAAAAAATAATGGCTATCACATTTGGCTCACCACCAATGCCGATTGTGCAGGTTTAGACTTTAAATTAGCACATACAGGTTTAGCAAAGTATTTTGAAGTGATTGTTAGTTCTGAAAGTATTGGTTATGCCAAAGAGCGCGTTGAATTTTGGCAAACATTGCAACAACAACATGCATTTAATCCTGAAGATTGCTATTTTATAGATGACACCGAAAAGGTGCTTAATGGTGCTAAAGCCTTTGGGATTGGACACTTATATAGTATTGCCCAGCCATCCTCAGCAAAACCTACGCGTCAGACTTGTAATTACCCTATGTTGCACCAATTAACAGATTTAATTCCTGTCTTAGAACAATTTGAGGACACTCAAAAATATGCCTAAAACTTCGTCCCACGAAGCCATTGAAACGATCCGAATTGATAAATGGCTATGGGCTGCACGTTTTTTCAAGACCCGCTCTATTGCAAAAGCTGCCATTGAAGGCGGCAAAGTACATCACAATGGCGAGCGCGTTAAAGTTTCCAAAGAAATTCGTGTGGGAACTGAGCTGACCATTCAACAAGGTTTTGATAAGAAAACCGTATTGGTCAAGGCATTATCCGGCGTACGCGGCCCTGCCCCTGTCGCTCAGCAACTTTATGAAGAAACTGAAGTGAGTATTGCACGCAGGGAATTGATTGCGACCCAAAGAAAGTTGCATAATCTAGCACGACCTGATCATCGACCAAGTAAAAAAGACCGTCGTGACATCAGCAAATTTAAACAAGAGAATGATCAGCAATTTGACCAATTTTGGTCATATAATGATGATTAAATAGAGCGTCACAGGCTGTCGCACAGCCCGTGATATAAATAGAACTACAGGACAAATTCTGTCACTATATTGCATGTGGAAAAGATTTAAGTAAATGCATCCACTTGAGTATATTGTTTCGTGACATCGTATTGAGGTTGTAAGATGGATGAGAATAAAAGCAAGGCGTTAAACGCTGCGTTAAGCCAGATTGAAAAACAATTTGGTAAGAACACAGTCATGCGTCTTGGTGACAACACTGTGCAAGCGGTAGAAGCCGTATCTACAGGCTCATTGACCCTAGATATTGCATTGGGTATTGGTGGCTTACCTAAAGGTCGTATCATTGAAATTTACGGCCCTGAATCATCAGGTAAAACGACTATGACCTTGCAAGCCATTGCAGAATGTCAAAAAGCTGGTGGAACTTGTGCCTTTATTGATGCCGAACACGCGCTTGATCCTCAATATGCACGTAAACTTGGTGTAGATATTGACAATCTTTTAGTATCGCAACCAGACAACGGTGAACAAGCTCTTGAAATTGCCGATATGTTGGTACGCTCTGGCGCAATCGACATGATTGTGGTCGACTCCGTAGCTGCCTTAACCCCTCGTGCCGAAATTGAAGGCGAAATGGGTGACTCACACATGGGCTTACAAGCACGCTTAATGAGCCAAGCCTTGCGTAAAATCACAGGTAATGCCAAACGCTCGAACTGTATGGTGATCTTCATTAACCAAATTCGTATGAAAATTGGTGTAATGTTTGGTAGCCCAGAAACCACAACTGGCGGTAACGCATTGAAGTTCTATGCTTCTGTTCGTTTAGATATTCGCCGTGTAGGTCAGGTGAAAGAAGGCGACGAGATTATTGGTTCTGAAACCAAAGTCAAAGTTGTGAAAAACAAAATGGCGCCTCCATTTAAAGAAGCATTGTTCCAGATTCTTTACGGTAAAGGCGTTAACCATTTGGGCGAGCTGGTCGATTTGGCTGTTCAACAAAATATCGTGCAAAAAGCAGGTGCTTGGTATTCTTATCAAGGCGATAAAATTGGTCAAGGTAAAAACAACACCATTCGCCACCTTGAAGAACATCCAGAGCTTGCTAAAGGCATCGAAGCGATTATTCGTGAACAACTGCTCACGACAGGTCAAGCAGCACCTGTAGAAGATAAAGACGAAGAAGAATTCGACTTACTTGATGTTTAAGCATACGCTAATATGAACACAACAAACTGAATTAAATAGAACGCTCTACGGAGCGTTTTATTGTATATGGAAGCATTACCATGCCTGAAGACAAATTCCCCAAACTGATTGATTACGCTGCGCTAAAACAACAATTTGGCGAAGATGAGCAATCATGTAGCCGAACTGAGCAGATATATTCCGAAACAACGTCTGCCCTGCATTTTGCCTCAAATTCTGCGCCTAACATTAATAAACAATACCCTGCTTATACAGATGCCATTGATGATCAAGAACACAATCACAATGAAGACCAAGACGAACAGCAAAACAAACGCCCAGGACTAACAGGTTCTCGTCTACGCAGCTACGCCTTTGCTGTCTTAACGCGTAAAGAATATTCTAAAAATGACTTAATTGAAAAACTGGCTTTATATGCAGAAAACCGTGATGAAGTGATTGAGTTAGTCAATGAATTGGCACGTGAAAATTATCAGAGTGATCAACGCCTAGCAGAAATGTTACTGGCTAGCCAAAAGCGGCAAGGTAAAGGGCCAAATCGTATTAAAATGGCTCTTAAAAACAAAAAAGTGGATAGCAGTTTAATTTCAGAAGAACTTAAAGAAACTGATTGGGCAGAACAAGCCTATCAACTGAAAGTGAAAAAATTCGGCACAGAAGTCGCAAACGAGCCAAAACTTAAAGCCAAACAAATTCGTTTTTTACAGTATCGGGGCTTTGATATGGATGCGATTATGAAAGCAATTCGTAGGAAAGAGCAGGATTTTTAAAATAGTGGATATAAGATCAAAATAAGTAGAAGATAAATAGAATTATTATTTCAAAACTGGTGGCAACCCTACCAGCAAGCCTTCGGCACATCATAGTTCCACTACCGCTGCTACCTTCCGGTCCTGACGGGGTTCGTAGAGTACAATTGCGAAGTAACCAGCAGGGCTACCATTGCAAAAACAGAGTATAGAGATTTTTAACAAACTTGCAAGCGTTGTTCTGTATTTCCTTTTATAATGCTATCCAATTGATTATTTTAAAAACAATTGAAGACATTTATAGAATAACGTCATTTAAAATTTAGTCTAACTAACCCATCATAAAATTATTTCGAGATTTAAATCCTAGATTTACCCATATTGCGCTGAGATTGATGATAAGTTTGTAAAAGCTTATTGCAATTCCACGCGTGGACGTTTTAAATGTGGAAAATGACCAAATCAACAGGTTGAGTCCAATACGCTTACAAGGACTCACTTATACAAGATTAAGATGGATATTCAATTATGCTAAAAAAGCATGCACTTTGTGCTCTTGCCCTACTGTGCTCAACGCCTATATTTGCCAATATTCCAATTGAAAGCCACAATCTCAGCCAAAGCAGTGCTAGGTATGCCAATAGCCCTGCGATTGCAACGAGTAATATGGCAACTGCCAATGTACCCACCAATATCAATTGGCAGTTGATGCAAAAAAACCAGCAACTTGAAAATGACATCCGCCAGTTACGCGGCAAAATTGAAGAACAAGACAATGAAATTGCGCAGCTCAAACATGAATTGCAAAATCGCTATACCGATTTAGATCAACGTCTAGAACTGCTCCAGCAAAAAATAGACCCTGAATCTACTCCTACCGCTGAGGAGGATAACCAAAAGGATACTGCACCCAGTCACCAGCAACAACCAGTTAAATAGCAATGCCCCGCAATCTGCGCAAAATACAACGCATGTTAGCCCAACAGCTCAAGGTTTAAATACCAATATTGAGCTAGAAAAAGCAGCCTATACTGTTGCATTGGATGCCTATAAACAAGGTGGTGCTAAAAAAGCCATTGCACCCATGCAAAACTTTATTAAAAACCACCCAAACAGTGTGTATATCAGCAATGCTTATTTTTGGTTAGCTGAGTTTAATTTAGCGATTGAACCGACCAATTACAGCGAAGCCAAAAAGAATTTTGAAATTGTGGCAACCAAGTACCCTCAATCTGCAAAAGCATCAAGTGCCTTATATCGCTTATATAGCATAGCGCAAGATGTAGATCACAAACCTACTTTAGCAGCGCAATACAAAAGTAAAATTCTGAGCCAATATCCAAAGTCTGAAGAAGCAAGATTTTTAAAATAAGCCAATAAAAAAAGACATCCGAGGATGTCTTTTAATATTCTGAAGCTTGCCGTATTCGGTAAACTCAAACCTTAACGCACAATACCACGTTCAGATTGTTCTAAAGAATCAATTAAACGCTGCGCTTCTGCCACATTTGGCAAAATATCACTGCGAATTTGCTGAATGGCTTGCTCAGTGGTTAATCCAGATTTGTAAATGAGTTTAAAGGCTTCACGAAGACCTTGAATCACATCCTTCGACCAGCCTTTACGACGCATTCCTTCCACATTCATTGCAAATGCATGTGCAGGATTACCAGAAACCATGACATACGCAGGCACATCTTTAAGAATAAGCGATGCACCACCAATCATGCTATAAGAGTCAATTTTACAGAATTGGTGAATACCAGAGTTTCCACCGACAACCACATAATCCCCAACATGCACATGACCTGCCACACCCACGTTATTGGCAAAAATATTGTGATCACCCACCATACAGTCATGTGCGATATGCGTATTGACCATAAGTAAGTTGTGACTACCAATTTTGGTCAGGCTATTGTCTTGCACCGTACCACGATGCAAACTGCAGTGTTCACGAATTTTGTTGTGATCACCAATTTCTAGCCAAGTTTCCTCACCTGCATATTTTAAGTCCTGACAGACCTCACCTACGCTGGCGAACTGGAAAATTTCATTGTGCTGACCAATACGGGTGTAACCACCAATCACCACATGCGAATGAAGTTTTGTACCCTCACCAATCGTTACATTTGGGCCAATAATACAGTATGGACCAATCGTGACATCTGAAGCGATTACTGCAGATGAGTCAATAATAGCGGTTGGGTGAATGAGTGGGTTATTGCTCATGCTTGCTCTGTTTTCTGATGCGAAACCATAATTTCCGCGGTTGCTGCGACGACGCCATCAACGGTGGCGATACAATTATATTTGTAAATGCCTCGTTTTTGCATAACTAATTCAGATTTTAATACAAGTTGATCGCCTGCAACGACTTGTTTTTTAAATCGAACTTTTTCTGCGCCTGCAAAAAGGAACAAAGAACCTGCGCTCGGTTTCTCATTATTCATGATAAAACCTAAAATACCCGACACTTGTGCCATCGCTTCAACGATTAAAACACCCGGCATGATCGGATAATTCGGGAAGTGTCCTTGCAAGAATTCTTCATTGATAGATACGTTTTTATAACCCACGATACCGTTATCAGTGACTTCTACAATGCGGTCTACCAATAAAAACGGATAGCGATGGGGTAAATATTCACGAATGGTTTGAATGTGCATTGGCAATTCAGGTTTAGTGAAGGTGCTAGAATTCGACTCAGTCATCATAATTATTTACGCAATTTAAAAGTTGATTCAAGGGACTCAATTTGAGATTGCATATCATCAAGTCTTTTCACCAATTGGGTCAATGGCACATCTGCTAATTGTCTGAGGCGCACAACAGTACGTTTCCACTTTTGATTTTCAAACAAGCCTATACCTGACGAATATTTTCCTGATTCAGAAATATTATTTGTGACCATTGACATTCCTGTCAAAGTCACATTATCAGCAATATTTAAGTGCCCTGAAATTGCACTTCCACCACCAATGATACAGTTTTTGCCAATTGTCACACTTCCAGCCACGGCAGTTTTTGCTGCAATGGCCGTATGAGCACCTAATTTGACGTTATGTGCGATTTGCACAAGGTTATCAATAATGACACCATCTTCCAAAATTGTATCATTTAGTGCACCGCGATCTACGCTGCAATTCGAGCCAATACGAACGTCATTGCCAATAATCACCGAACCCAACTGTGCAATACGATGCCATTTGCCTTGATAAGGTGCAAAGCCAAAGCCTTCACTGCCAATTACAGTATTGGCGTGTATGCGCACACGATGTCCAAGCTTGGCTGCGCCTGTCAAAGTCACGTGTGAATCAATAAAACACTGTTGACCAATTTCGACAAAGTCATCAATTTTACAGTGCGATTGCACAATCGTATTGTCACCCACCACACAATTTTCACCAATTACGACGTAATGACCAATATAAGCACTATCGGCGATGATGGCTGATGGATGGATTTGGGCTGTGCTTTCTATACCACGTTGCGTATGCTTACGCTCAAATACATGGGTTAAAATTGCAAAAGCTAAATACGGATTATCGACCACAATAAAGTTGTGATGATTGTCTAACTCGGCTTGTAGTGAAGCGGTCACAATTAAAGCCCCCGCCTGAGAGCTACGTGCTTGCGCTAAATATTTATCGCCATTCACGAATGCAAGTTGATGCGCCTGAGCAGACTCAAGGCTTGCCAAACCTTGCAAACGTAAATCGGCTTGTCCAATGTATTGACCTTGAACTAAACTAGCAATTTCTTCTAAGCGATAATGTTGGGAACTCATTGATTATTTAAGTACGTTGACCTTTTGGATCATTTTATCAGTTAAATCATACTTCGGGTCATAGGCAAGTGCTGAGTTTTTATTCAAAACCACATCTAAACCATTTTCTTTACGCAATTGTTCAGCAACTTGCTTTAAACGAGTTTCAAAACCATCGTTAATTTTGTGCAATTCTGACTGAACACGAGTTTGCACTACTTGTTGCAAACCATTAAATTCTTTCAATTTCGCTTGAAACTGAGTATTCATTTTTTGCTTTTCAGTATCTGACAAATTCGTAGCCTGCTGCGCTCGCTGCTGCATGGCTTCCAACTCTTTTGTCAGCTGTTCAAGCTTAGTGGTTTGTGGTTTGACCGACTGCTGCAAAGCTAAATTTTGCTGTTTGAGATAACTGCTATTTTCTACAACACGCTCTAAACTTACTACACCATAGCCTGCAGCATGCGCCACAGCAGCCATGCTAGACAAACCAAACAATGCCAAACTCAATATTGTTTTTTTCATGTGCTACATCCTGTGTTTAAACGATCCAATTTGAGTCGTACTTAGAAAGTACGACCAATTTCGAATTGGATATTTTTAGTGTCATCGCCTTGTTTATCATTCAACGGATACGCATAGCTGAGTGATAATGGGCCAATCATGGTAATCCAAGTAAAGCCTACACCCACGCTATAACGCATTTCACCGAAGTCGAAGCCATAATTGTCTTTACAATATTGCTTGGCATTCACAGAAGCACCATTCACAAAAATATTTGAATCAGAAACATTACACTGAGTATCAAAAACTTGTGCGCCTTCTGCAAAAATTACTGGACGGACTTGACGCGTCCAATCTCCTTTAAATGGCACTGGTAGAGCCAATTCTGTACCGAACTGTACTAGAGCATTACCACCAACTTCTTCAGGTGAGCGATCCGTTTGACTTGTATCAGAGAAATAAACACCTGGATATTTCGGGCCTAAGGTGCTGTTGTCATAACCACGTACTGAACCATAACCACCTGCATAGAAGTTCTTATAGAACGGTAAGTCATTACCAAAACCTAACTTACCGTAGCCACGTAAGACAAAATCATGACCTAATGGCATATAAGCCTGTGCATCATAGGTCACTTTTTGGAATTCCACATCACTACCGGGTAAAGCAATTTCAGCATTAACACGATGCGACATACCATTGGTTGGGAAAATCGGACGGTTTAAAGTGTTGTATGACCAACCTAAATTTAGGTTATACGTAAGGAAATCACCTTTAAATTCTTTGCCGTAAGGAATTGGATTTGCACAAGGCTCATACCCTACTACATCACCATTTGCATCTTTAATAGGGACTAAATCATCTGGACAATATTCGTCACTTTTGGTTTCTTTACCCCCATGGCGCTCTAAATAGTCTGCGACATAAGTTGAAACATAAGGACCTGTGGTTACTTCGGTCTGATCAATGTTTAAACCTGCACTAATGCTTTGGTTTTCATCAATTGGGTAACCGAAGTTAATTCCACCACCTAAACTGTCTGTCACATAGTTGTTTACGTTATAGTCATCGTCCAGTTTGGTTTTACGATAGTACATGTTGTAACCACGACGCACACCATCAATCGTGAAGTACGGGTCGGTCACACTCAGGTTATAGTAATCCTGAGTTTCAGAACGTGATAAATCAATCGAAACTGCGTTACCTGTACCCAAGAAGTTGGTTTGGCTTAAACCAGCTTGGAACGTCACACCACCGCTTTGCGAGAAACCTACCGCTAAAGTACTTGTACCTGAGTGCTGTTCTTCTACATTTACATTTAAGTCAATTTGGTCTGGCACATTTGGAATACGCACAGGCTTGACATCAACGGTTTTAAAGAAACCTGTACGCTCTAAACGGACTTTAGACAAATCAATTTTTTCATTGCTTGCCAATGCGCCTTCCATTTGACGCATTTCACGACGCAGTACTTCATCGGCGGTTTTACTGTTACCAGCGAAGTTAATACGACGCACTGTAACTTGCTGACCTGGGTTGATGTAGTAGTTTAAATCTACCAGTTTAGTTTCTTTGTCAATTTGCGGAACAATATTCACTTCGGCATAGTAATAGCCTGCATTGCCATATTTACGCAGCAACAATTGTTTCACCGCATTCACTTTTTCTTGTGAATAGGTTTCACCATCTTTATAAATTTTCAGTGCCGTAAGATCTTCTGGTTTGTATAAAGCATCGCCCAAGAACTTGCTTTCGCCAAACTTGAATTGCTCACCTTCATCCACCGAAACTTCAACAAAAATATGCTTTTTGTCTTCGCTCAAATTCAAGCTAGAGTTAGTGATATTGAAGTTGATATAACCTTTATTCAGATATAACGCACGTAATGCTTCCAAGCTTGCTGCCATTTTTTCGCGTGCATAACGGTCATTACGGGTAACAATCGAACTCCAGCTACTTTCTTTAACAGCAAACGCCTGCTTAATATCGCTATCTTTAAATACCGTATTGCCAATGATGTTGATATCTACCACTTTGGCGGCTTTGCCTTCAACAAATTCTACGGTTAAATCTACACGGTTATTTGGGCGTGCTGTGGTAATGACGCGTACATCTGCATCATAACGACCTTGCTGCATATACTGCTGTTCAAGCTCAGATTCTAAAGTTTGTAGTGCTGACTTTTTCAGCACTTCACCCTCAGCCACACCCATTTTCTTTAAACCATCTTCCAACGCTTCTTTTGGAATCAGTTTATTGCCTTTAAATTCAACCTTAGAAATGATTGGGCGCTCAACCACTTTAAACACTAAAGTGTCGGCTTCACGACTGGCCTGAATGTCATCAAACAAACCTGTGGCATAGAGTGAACGAATCGCATTGGCCAACACTGCTTCATTGACACGATCACCACTATTCACTGGAATCATTCCATAGACATTGGCTGGCGTTAAACGAACAAGACCATCTATTTTTATATCTCGCGCAATAAATTCATCTGCTGCATATACTTGTTGTGTTGCCGCCATTGCACTAACCAGTGCCAAGGGCATAAATAAATGTGTGTGCTGCATGCCAGTCTTTTCCAGTGTTAAATTTATTTCGTATCTACGTTGTTATAAACGCATAATGTCATTAAATAATGCAAGGAGCATCATACTTCCAAGCAGTACCATACCAATTTTTAAACCAACTAATTGTATTTGTTCAGAAACAGGTTTTCCACGAATCAGCTCGATAAAATAATAAACTAAATGCCCGCCATCCAACATTGGAATTGGCAATAAATTTAGAATTCCTAAGCTTACGCTCATAAGTGCCATAAAGGAAATAAAAGTTTGCCACCCCATTTCCGCACTTTGCCCTGCGACTTTGGCAATAGTAATTGGGCCTGATAAGTTATCTAAACCAATTAAACCACGTACCATTTTGACAATAGAATTCAGAATCATGCTAGACAGCTGACCTGTTTTATCTACCGCCATAAATAAAGCTTCACTCGGGCTGTATTGAATGGTTTGCTTAAAATCTTCTGGAATGACAATTTTTCCAGGATCACTTTGCACACCCAATACACCCGAAACATTGCCCATATTGTCACGTTTGCCTTGCGGCATCACTTCCAGTTGCTGTACTTGATTGTTACGCAGCACATCTACTTTCAGTAATTTTTCTGGCGATGCTTGAACAACTTGTACCACATCGTACCAGTCATTCATTTTGACACCATCAATCGCAATAATTTGATCGCCGACTTGCATACCTTGACGAATGGCCGCACCATCTTCACTTAACTTACTGACAATTGCAGGAATTTGTGGGCGATACGGTGTAAAACCCAAGATATCTAAAGGTGATTGGGATTGATCATTTAAGAAATTTTGAATGGGTAAGCTAAATGTTTTGATTTCACCTGCGCGTTCCGCCTGTACCTGGATCTTGCCTGTTTCACCTACACGATCTACCAAGGCAAAGTTCAGCTTTTCCCATGTCGTCACAGGCGTACCATCAATGGCGGTAATCTTATCACCTACTTGCATTTGCGCTGCCGCCGCAGGTGTATCTGCCAGTACCTTACCCACACGGGTATTCAACTGTTCTTGAGAGGGTAAAAATAATAGCCAGAACAATAATATGGCAAAAATCAGGTTGATTAACGGACCTGCTGCCACAATCGCAATACGTTTCCACGGATGCTGACGATTAAAGGCATAAGGTAGGTCTGCTTCTGCAACGTTTTCTTCGCGTTCATCAAGCATTTTGACATAGCCACCCAAAGGCAGTGCCGAAAGCTGATATTGAATCCCCGATTTTTTAGACGTCCATTTTAAAATGGTTGGTCCAAAGCCGATGGAATACACCAAAACTTTGACACCTAATTTACGTGCAACAAAGTAGTGCCCAAACTCATGAATTGCAATTAAAGGTCCTAGCAAAAGAATCGCTGCAACCACAATAAATAAGGCACTCATGCTTTAGCTTCCTTTATTCAACACAAAATGCTGTGCAACAGCACGGGCATTTTGGTCTGCCTGCAAAATCAGTTCAATGCTTTCTGCGGCTGAATTTTGTATTTGGTTCAGGGTATGCTCAACCACTGTCGCGATTTCGGTAAAACGAATTTTTTGCTGCAAGAATGCTGCAACTGCAATTTCGTTTGCTGCGTTTAAAATAGCAGGTGCTAAACCACCTTCTTGCATGGCTTGACGTGCCAGACTTAAAGCAGGAAAACGGGTGGTATCGGGTGCTTGAAAATCAAGCTGATGATTGACAAACAAATCTAAAGGCGGAACATGCGTTTGGATACGCTGCGGCCACGCCAAAGCATGCGCAATTGGCGTACACATATCAGGATTACCCATTTGCGCCAAAGTTGAACCATCCACATATTGAACCATGGAATGAATAATACTCTGTGGATGCACCACCACTGTAACAAAGTGTTCTGAAATTGCAAAAAGATGACACGCTTCGATTAATTCCAAACCTTTGTTCATTAAGGTTGCAGAATCTACCGAAATTTTTTGTCCCATAGACCAATTTGGATGTTTGCAAGCTTGTGCAGGAGTAACGTGTTGCAGTTCTTCTAGGCTGTGGTTTAAAAATGGGCCGCCCGAAGCAGTCAGTAAAATTTGTGATACACCTAACTTAGGTTGTCCATTCCGCTCAGCCTGTAAATAATGTTCAGGCAAACATTGGAAAATCGCGTTATGTTCAGAATCTACAGGCAATAACAAAGCTCCATGTTCACGTGCCGCCTGCATCATGATGTCACCCGACATCACCAAAGCTTCTTTATTGGCCAATAATACGCGTTTACCCGCTTTAACCGCAGCCAGTGTAGGTAACAAACCTGCCGCACCAACAATGGCTGCCATTACCACATCCACTTCAGGATGTTCGGCAACTGCGATTAGACCCGCTTCATCGCTTAGAATTTCAATTTCAGAAATATGTTGCTGTGCAAGTAACTGCTGCAATTCATCAACTTTTGCCGCAGGTACAACCACAATTTTAGGATGGTACTGTTTGCATATTTGAACCAGTTCTTGAATTCGGCTGTGCGCCGTCACGGCAAAAACTGAATACTGCTCTGGATGTTGTTGCAGTACTTTTAGGGTGCTTTGTCCAATTGAACCTGTCACACCCAAGATACAAACAGCTTGTGACATTTATAAATCTACGCCAATAAGTTTTAAAACATACATACCCGCAGCAAAAATTGGAGCTGCTGCAAGCAAAGAATCAATCCGATCTAGCACACCACCATGACCTGGCAAGACGCGCCCAGAGTCTTTAATACCTGCACGGCGTTTGATCATGGATTCAAATAAATCGCCCAATACCGAGCTAAATACCGTAATCACCGAAAGAATCAGGAATAAAATATGTTGTGCCAAAGTCAGGTCTAAATACACCACTTCAACAACAATCACGATTAGCATGGCAGTAAAAACACCGCCATATAAGCCTTCTACTGATTTGTTTGGACTGACATTCGGTGCAAGTTTTTTCTTGCCCAGTTTACGCCCAACAAAATAAGCACCTGAGTCTGCACCCCAAACCAACAAGAACAAGTACATTAACCACCACGGCGAACTATTCCATACGGAAAAAATTGCAGTGACCGCAGCAGAAATTAGAATAAAACCAATAAAACTTAAGCTTGGGTTATACCATGCATCGTATTCTGGATAAGACTTGACCCAATAAATACTGAGTAACCATGTCAAAATAGAAGCTGCCCAAAGTAACAAGGCAATATCACTAAAATAAAGTGCCATTGCTGCCAAAGCGGCAGTCAATACACCAAAGCCCCAAGCCACAGGTTTGAGGACATATTTAGTTTTTCTTGGCATGAGTTTGAACCACTCATAGCCCGCAACCCCTGCTGCAACAATCATCAGCATAAACATTGGATAGTGCGACTGAGTTGCAAACATACAACTCAACACCACAGCAACCAATACCAATGCGGTAATAATCCGCTCTAACATGTATTAATTCTCAATTTTCTCTTGTTGAATTTGCTCAGAAGTTTTACCAAAACGACGTTCGCGACCACCAAATACTGCCAGTGCATCGTCAAATTCTTCTATGCTAAATTCAGGCCACAAGGTTTGGGTAAAATACAATTCAGCATACGCAGCTTGCCAAAGTAAAAAGTTGGACAATCTAAAATCGCCACCTGTACGAATCAACAGATCGACAGGTGGTAGGTCTGCCAGACTGACATATTGACCAAAAAGTTGTGTATCTATTTGTTCAATATCAATTTTATGCGCCACAACATCTGCAGCAATTTGTTTTGCAGCTTGTGCCATATCCCACATACCACCATAACTAATGGCAATTGTGAGTGTCATGCTGTTGAAATTAGCAGTCCTTTGTTCGGCATGCAACATTAACTCACGCAAATGCGGCGACAAACGTGAACGGTCACCAATAAAACGTAAGGCAATATTGAATTTTTCCATGCGTGGTAATTGCTCATGAATTGTGGTTTCCAGCAATTGCATGAGTAAATCCACTTCAAACTGCGGACGATTCCAGTTTTCACTCGAAAAAGCAAAAACGGTTAAAGCTTGAATGTGTTTTTTTCTACAATGTTCAACAATCGGGTCAAGTACATCTTTACCAGAGCGATGTCCTTCCCCTTTTTGCATTTGATTTTTTTTTGCAAAACGATTGTTGCCATCCATAATGATGGCAACATGTTTTGGCAAAGACGCGCTGTCTTCCGATGTGGTCATTGATTAGACCTTCATCAACTCAGCTTCTTTTGCAGCAAGACGCTTGTCTACTTCTGCAACGTATTTGTCTGTGATTTTTTGGATGTCATCTGCTGCACGGCGCTCATCATCTTCAGAAATTTCTTTTTCTTTCAATAATGCTTTGATGTCGCCCAATACATCACGGCGGATGTTACGAATAGCAACTTTGGCATTTTCTGCTTCAGAACGCGCAACTTTTTGCATGTCACGACGAGTTTCTTCAGTCAATGCTGCAAGCGGTACACGAATTGCATCGGCTGTGATTGGGTTTAGACCCAAATCTGACTCACGAATTGCTTTATCAATTGCAGACACCATTGAACGCTCAAATGGCTGAACCAATAAGGTACGTGAATCTTCTACACCAATGTTGGCTACTTGGTTAAGTGGCACATCGGAACCGTAGTAAGAAACCATCACACCATTTAAAATTGATGGATGTGCACGACCTGTACGTACTTTGGCAAAACCATGTTCTAAAGACTCTAAAGTCTTGCTCATACGTTCTTCGCTGTCTTTTTTAAGATCGTTAATCATAAGATCTTCCTTACTGTATTCTAAAATTTGAGTCAAAATATAGGGTTAAATTAAACCGTAGTATAAAGAGCTTTGTGGCTCACGTACATTAGTTCGTAACGTGAGTTCCTTCTTTTTCGCCCATCACTACAGAAAGCAATGCACCTGCTTTATTCATATCAAAAACTTGCAACGGCACATTGTGATCGCGGCATAAGCAGATTGCAGTTAAATCCATAACACCTAATTTTTCATCCAACACCTGGTCAAATGTAAGTGTGTCATATTTCACCGCATCTTCGTATTTGCTTGGATCTTTGTTATATACGCCATCTACTTTGGTCGCTTTTAAGATCAAGTTAGCTTCAATTTCGATACCACGTAAACATGCTGCTGTATCTGTGGTAAAGAATGGATTGCCTGTACCCGCAACGAACACACACACTTCACCTTGAGTCAGGTGACGAATCGCATCACGGCTTGAGTAAGACTCAACCACTGTACCAATAGGCAATGCAGACATTAAACGGGTTTTGATGTTACGGCGCACCAAGGCATCACGCATGGCTAAACCGTTCATCACCGTTGCCAACATACCCATTTGGTCGCCTGTTACACGGCCGACTAAACCATCTTTTTGTAATTGGCTGCCACGGTATAAGTTACCACCACCGACAACAATACCCACTTGCACACCTAAACCAACCAAGTGTGCAATTGCCAAAGACATTTGATCGAGCACTTGCGCATCAATCCCCATGTCTTTATTACCCGCAAGTGCCTCACCCGATAGTTTCAACAAGATACGTGCATAACGTGGCTTTTTTGAATCTAACATTGTCATTACTCCAATTCTAAATTCTAAACTTTAATTTTTTACAATTTGTATGGCTTACAGCTAGCAATCCAAATCTGCAAAGCATTATGCAGATTTGACCTGAATCAGCTTGGCAAATAAGTCGTATTCATCGGCATCGGTAATTTCAACTTCAAGTAAATCACCTGCTTTAATCACGCTCTTGTCAATATCTTCTACAAAGACGTTGCCATCAATTTCTGGCGCATCTGCATAAGAACGTGCCACTGCGACTGGAAATTCTTCTTCCAAATCATCTACCAACACGGTCATGGTTTGACCAATACGTTTTTGCAGTTTAGCTGCTGAAATTTCTTGCTGAACCTGCATAAAACGCTCATAGCGTTCTTGCTTAATTTCTTCTGGCACATGATCTGGCAAGTCGTTTGCTGCCGCACCTTCAACAGGTGAATAAGTAAAGCAACCAACACGGTCTAATTGCGCTTCTTTTAGCCAGTCGAGCAAAATTTGGAAATCTTCTTCTGTTTCGCCTGGAAAACCCACCACAAAGGTTGAACGAATCACCAGCTCAGGGCATTTTTCACGCCAAAGTTTTAAACGCTCCAACGTGTTTTCGCTGTGCGCAGGTCGCTTCATCAACTTTAATACTTTCGGGCTGGCATGTTGGAATGGAATATCCAAATAAGGCAAAATTTTGCCTTGTGCCATTAAATCAATTACAGCATCCACATGCGGATATGGATAGACATAGTGCAAACGCACCCAAATACCCAATTGCCCTAAGGCTTCACACATATCATAGAATTTGGTTTTAACAGGCTGACCGCTCCAAAAGTCCAATTTGTATTTGGTATCTACGCCGTAGGCAGAAGTATCTTGAGAAATTACCAATACTTCTTTTACGCCTGCACGTTTCAGTGCCGCAGCTTCTTCTAATACCGAACCCACAGGACGCGAAACTAAATCGCCACGCATGCTTGGAATGATGCAGAAAGTACAGCGATGGTTACAGCCTTCTGAAATTTTAAGATAGGCATAATGTTTAGGCGTCAAACGAATGCCTTGTTCAGGTACCAAATCAATAAATGGATTATGTTTTGGTGGCTCAGGAACATATTGATGCACCGCTTCCATCACGTCCTGATAAGCAGCCGCGCCAGTCACTTTTAATACGTTGGGATGCATTTGACGAATTTTATCTTCATCTTTACCCAAGCAACCTGTCACAATGACACGACCATTGGCATTCATGGCTTCGCCAATCGCGTCTAAGGACTCTTGTACTGCAGATTCAATAAAACCACATGTATTGACAACAACTAAGTCAGCACCTTCATAATCAGATGCGACATCATAACCTTCAGTTTTTAACTGAGTTAAAATTCGTTCGGAATCTACCAATGCCTTAGGACAACCTAAAGAAACAAAACCGACTTTGGGGGATTTCATAGAATCTGCACTCCACTAGAATGCGCGTATTGTATGACTTTTCTTTGCATAAAAATAGAGAAATAGCCGACTCTTTGCATAATGCACCAAAATACAACCATTCAGGCTGAATGATTTAAATATTGCACCATTTTAATGCATTTTTTATTTACAGTGTTTCTGTTATCCGTTATATCTTGAAAATTCAGTCCAGTTCCTGCGCATTTTTCCGATTCTTCAGTGATAAATGCACTAAAAACGAAAAGTTGGCGTGCATTTTGCTTAATTCGCCTCAATTCGATCCAAATTTGGAACATGGCTGACACATGACAATGCCCTTGCACAATATTTCATACAGGAAGCATTCACGAATGGATCAGACCCAGAGCATTGACTATCGTCTTTTGGTGGATAACCTCAGCACCGCAATTTTACTGGTTGATCGTGACCTGAATATTTTTTATTTAAACTCGTCTTGTGAAGCATTGTTTGATATCAGTTTAATTCGCGCTTCGGGGCAACCCGTTTTAAATTTGCTGCACATGCCTGATGATGAGTTCAATACGCAAGAGGCTTTCCTGAATACCATCAAAACAGGTCAACCCTACACCCGCCGTGAAGCGACCATTAATGTCAATTTTAAAGATATTCATGTCGATTACACTGTATCACAGTTAAATGCAGGCAAGCCTTATCATCCTCTTTTGCTGATTGAATTGAATCCGATTGATCGGATGCTCAAAATTTCCAAAGAAGAAAACTTTATTCAACAGCATCAAGTCGCACGTCAGCTGATTCGTGGTGTGGCACATGAAATTAAAAACCCGCTTGCAGGAATTCGTGGTGCGACACAACTGTTAGCACGAAGTTTAAATGACCCGAAATATGATGAATTTACCGACATTATTATTAGCGAGGTAGATCGTTTAAGAAACTTGGCCGATACCATGCTCGGCTCACGCCAACTACCAAGCTATGAACTGGTCAATATTCACGAACCTTTAGAACGGGTGCGCAGCCTGATCGTCAATCAAACTAAAAACAAAATAAATATTATCCGTGATTATGACCTTTCTTTACCTGAAGTCATGGCAGACCGCGATCAATTGATTCAAGTCATGCTGAATATTTGCGCCAATGCAGTACAAGCCATGACCGAACATCCCGATTTCTTTACCGAGCATCGACCTGAATTGATTTTAAGAACTCGTATTCAACGCTTGGTTACCATTAATGGTGTGCTGAATCGTTCTACCGTACGTGTTGATATTGAAGATAACGGCCCAGGCGTACCTGAAGACATTTTAGAATCCGTGTTTTATCCATTGGTGACTGGACGCGCAAACGGTACAGGACTTGGTTTGAGCATCGCACAAAATATTATGCATCAACATAACGGAATGATTGAATGCCAATCCATTCCAGGAAAAACAATATTTAGCTTATATTTACCTTGGGAGGCGAGTCATGTCGCGAAATAAAATTTGGGTGATTGATGATGACCGTGCAATGCGCTGGGTACTGGAAAAAACTTTTAGAGAAGAAGGTTTTGAAGTCACCAGTTTTGAAGAAGCACAGTCTGCACTAGATGAGTTAAACCAAGATGCACCCGATGTAATTTTGACCGACATTCGCATGCCTGGAATTGATGGTTTAACTTTTCTTGGCAAAGTCAAAGTCAGTTATCCCGACTTGCCTGTGATTATTATGACTGCACACTCCGATTTAGAATCGGCAGTATCTAGCTATCAAACAGGTGCATTTGAATACCTACCCAAGCCTTTTGATATTGATGAAGCACTTGCTTTAGTCAATCGTGCAATTTTGCATATCACCAAACTACAACAGCAAGAATCTGCAAAATCGACAGTGCAGCCAATTCAATCGACAGAAATTATTGGTGAATCGCCTGCCATGCAGGAAGTGTTTCGTGCGATTGGTCGTTTATCGCAATCACACATTACTGTGCTCATTAATGGTGAATCAGGTACAGGCAAAGAGTTGGTGGCGCATGCACTGCATCGACACTCACCGCGTAGCAGCAAACCATTTATTGCGCTGAATATGGCAGCCATTCCGAAAGATTTGATTGAAACCGAACTTTTTGGACATGAAAAAGGTGCATTTACAGGTGCCAATACACAACGTCAGGGACGCTTTGAACAAGCCAACGGCGGCACCTTGTTTTTAGATGAAATTGGTGATATGCCTTTTGAAACCCAAACCCGCTTATTGCGCGTCTTGGCAGATGGTGAATTTTATCGGGTTGGTGGACATATTGCTGTCAAAGTGGATGTACGGATTGTCGCAGCAACACATCAGGATTTGGAAAAACTGGTACAAGATGGACGCTTCCGTGAAGACTTATATCATCGCCTGAACGTCATTCGGATTCATATTCCTAAACTGGCGCATCGCAGTGAAGATATTCCAATGTTGGCACAGCACTTTTTGGCACGTGCAGGCAAAGAATTAGGCGTGAGTCCAAAAATATTGCGTCCTGAAACAGTCGAATATATGCAGCAATTGCCGTGGCAAGGTAACGTGCGCCAATTGGAAAACACTTGTCGCTGGCTTACCGTGATGATTACAGGACGTGAGGTCTATCCTGAAGATTTACCAACCGAACTCAAGCAAATTCCAATTGAAAAATTAGCCGAACATTCTGCGCTTCATGTGGCAGATCGGGTATCTATGCAGCATTGGGATGAATTACTTGGGCAATGGGCAGTACAAAAGTTAAAAAATGGCGAGATGAAACTTCTGGATATCGCCATTCCAATGTTTGAACGCACCTTAATTAATGCTGCACTGCAACAAACCCGTGGACGTAAACGTCATGCCGCTGAATTATTGGGTTGGGGACGTAATACTTTGACGCGAAAACTCAAAGAATTAGGAATGGACAGTGCCGATGATGAAATAGAAGAAGATATGGAGAGCTAAACGCAGAAAAAATATCTAATCCATCAAAATATAGGGAAATTCAGCTTTTGAATTTCCCTATTTTTATATCTTAGACTCTCTAAGTTAAGTGCAATTAAGCCGCGGTAAATCCAACATAGCGAGATAAACCTTGCACGCCTAAATCCGTTTTATAAATCAAATATTGCGGATAACGACTTGAAGTCAGTTCTTGCCACATATCCAACTGATCATCATGTGCATGAATTTCATCGACACTGCGTGGCATGGTTTGTTCAAATACATCTGAGGCATATTCAAAACCCAAATCCATTGCGACAAACAAAGTATGCTCGCAAGGCTGAATATATTGTTCTTCTGCCCAATCAATAACAGCATGTTGGCAATGTGGGCAAAGCAAATTTTCAGTCGCAGGCGTATTCAGTTCAATGAGTTGATATGGCATAGAGCAGCATCACCAATAGTAAAATAGATAAACATAAAATCTGTTTGCATCATAACAAGCAATTTCTATATTTTGCGCTAAGCACGGCTTATAATTATAGAAATTTTTTTAATTATACTTATGGCAACTCTAGAAAATGCAATTACACTTGCAGTACAACAACATACAGGGCAGCTAGATAAAGGCGGTCAGCCTTATATTTTGCATCCCTTACGTGTAATGTTGCAATTACAACAGCCCGATCAGCAAATTGTCGCTGTACTGCACGACATTCTTGAAGATACCCACACCACAGCACAAGACCTGCAAAATTTAGGATTTCAAACGCATATTATTCAAGCAATTCAGGCGCTCACCAAACTGCCGCATGAAACTCGTGTTCAAGCGGCTATGCGTACTGCACAAAACCCGCTTGCCTGTGCTGTAAAAATTGCAGATGTGCAAGACAACATGAATTTAACGCGGATTCCCAATCCTACAGCACGTGATTTAGCCCGTTTAGAAGAATACCGACAAGTTTTAGAGATTCTGCAAAAAGCACAGCAATAAAGCACAATTAAAGATTGACAACATGCAACGATGCCACTTTAATTTAAGTATTGTTGCATAAATGGAATTTAGTCATGCTTACAGATTTGGATGATTTTTATTGTTTTGCCCAAGTGGTCGAACATGGTGGATTTAGTGCAGCAGAACGCGCCACCGATATTCCAAAATCCAAACTTAGCCGACGCGTACACAACCTAGAAGAACGCTTAGGTGTGCGTTTAATTCAGCGCAGCTCACGTCATTTTGCGGTCACAGAAATTGGTATGAATGTGTATCGGCATGCGCAAGTAATGATGAATGCTGCCCAAGCCGCGCACGACTTGGTCGATCACCTAAGTATTCAACCGCGTGGTGTAATTAAAGTCAGCTTACCTGTTTCAATTGCACAAAATGAAATTGCCAAAATCTTGCCTGAGTTTTTGAAAGCCTACCCTGAAATTAAAGTACAGCTAATTGTCAGCAACCGTCGTGTCGATATCGTCAACGAAGGGATCGACATTGCCCTGCGTGTCCGCTCAAATTTAGATGATGATCCAAGTTTGGTGATTCGCAAATTCAGCAACATCGAACAACATCTATTTGCCAGTCAGGCTTATTTGAATGAATTTGGCGATTTGAAAAAACCTGAAGATTTAAGTCATCATAAAATTTTAAGCATGTCGGATGAGCATTTAGATCAATACATGGTTGTGCATGATCAACAACAGCAACCGAAAAAAATTAAGGTCAACCCTACAGTCATGGGTTCAGATTTAATGATGCTAGCGCAATTGGCACGACAAAATTGTGGCATTGTGTTGTTGCCTGACACGATTGTTGAAGATTATGTTGCATCGGGTGAATTGGTTCGTGTTTTACCCGACTGGCACGCACCGCATGGTATTTTCCATGCCGTCTATCCATCACGCCGTGGTTTATTACCTGCTGTACGTGTATTTATCGACTATTTGGTCGAAAAGCTAACCATTCGTTAGCACATAGGATCTTTTGATTTCAGATACGAAACAGCAAAAAAAAAGCTTATCTAAGACAGATAAGCTTTGAAAACTACAATCTAAAATAAGAAAGCTAAAACAAAGAAACTACAGCAAGTATCTTTGACTTCAATTATAGCGATTGTTCATTTTTTAACAAATAGTTTAAAACTAAAGTCTAAGATGTTTTATCTATCAGTCTTAACCTGAAAGCATTCGTGCATTAAATTTCAGGATAACTCCCCGTACCTTCTGGCCACGGCGATAACACTTCAAAGCCTGTATCAGTCACAGCAACCATGTGTTCCCATTGTGCAGAAAGTGATTTATCTGTCGTCACCACCGTCCAGCCATCTTTCAGTTCTTTCACACGCGCTTTGCCCGCATTCACCATCGGCTCAATGGTAAATACCATGCCTTTTTTAAGCACCAAGCCTTGTCCAGGCTGACCATAATGCAGCACACTTGGTTGTTCGTGATACACCTGCCCAATACCATGTCCGCAATATTCACGCACAATGCTAAACCCTTCACGATGCGCCACACTTTGAATGGCATAGCCAATATCGCCCAAAGTCGCGCCCGGTTTCACCGCATGAATCCCTGCGCGCATCGCCTCATAAGTGGTATCGACCAGTTTTTTCGCTTCTGGTTTCACCTGACCCACATAGTACATACGACTGGTATCACCATAAAAACCATCTTTAATCACTGCCACATCAATATTAATAATGTCGCCATCTTTTAAAATGGTTTTGGACGATGGAATACCATGACAGACCACTTCATTGGGTGAAATACAGGTGGTTTTGGTATAACCGTGATAGCCCACATTGGCAGGAATGACTTTTAAGGTATTTACAATATAATCGTGACACAAATCATCTAAGTATTCTGTCGTGACTCCGGGTTTGACATGCTCACCAATCATCTGCAACACCTGAGCAGCCAAACGCCCCGAAATGCGTAATTTCTCAATATCTTGCTCTGATTTAATGCTGACTTTAAGGGCACGCATGATGAACTCCTGACCTGAAGCCTGAGATTATAGCCCTTTCGGCTTGTAAAATCAGCTCAAGCTGCCAAACAAGTATCCATCGTCATGCGACCAACAGTTTTGTTTAAGAACTGCGCATTTAAAATAGCAACCAAAACTTATACTAGATAAGCCATCTATACTATGTGGGATCAGCATTTTTCAAAAATACATCAGATAAACAGTAAGTTATTTAATTTTTATAGTGAAGATTAAAATAGCCTACAAACACATATCATAAAAAATATTCATATGACCTATAAAATAAATTAGAAAATCATAGCTCGATCTACTAAAATCGCTTTCTTTTGTTTACATCTTATTTCTCTCCCATGACGAATTTACGCACACGGGATATTATTGCCTTGGGTTTTATGACCTTTGCGCTGTTTATTGGTGCAGGTAATATTATTTTCCCACCTATCGTGGCACAGCAAGCGGGCGAGCACGTCTGGCTTGCTGCGCTCGGTTTTCTCATTACCGCAGTTGGCTTACCCGTGATTACCATTATGGCGTTGTCACGTGTCGAAGGTTCTATACAAATTTTAAGTTCGCCTTTAGGCAAAATCGCGAGCTTAATTTTAACAGTCGTCTGTTATTTAGCGGTTGGCCCGCTTTTCGCCACACCACGTACCGCTACCGTATCTTATGAAATTGGTTTCTCTGCCTATTTTGGCGATTCCGCGAGCACCTTATTCATTTATAGCGCCATCTATTTTGCCTTGGTGATGTTAGTTTCACTGTATCCACACAAAATTTTAGATACAGTGGGCTATGTACTTTCCCCGCTTAAAATTCTGTCATTACTAATTTTAGGCATCACTGCATTTATTATTCCGACAGGTACAATTTCACCTGCCATTCACAATTATGTGAACAGTCCTGTATCTGAAGGCTTTATTAACGGTTATCTCACTATGGATACCTTAGGTGCATTGGTATTCGGGATTGTGATTATTAATGCGATTCGTTCACGTGGCGTAACTGATAAAAAACTCATCACCCGCTATGCGGTATGGGCAAGTTTAATTTCAGGGATCGGTTTAACTTTAGTTTATCTAAGCCTATTTAAACTGGGGATGGGCAGTCACGATGTTGCCGCCAATGCCAGTAATGGTGCAGTCATTTTACATGCCTATGTGCAACATGCTTTTGGCGGATTTGGCTCGGTATTTTTAGCTGCAATGATTTTTATTGCCTGCATGGTTACGGCAATTGGACTGACATGCGCATGTGCTGGATATTTTGAGCAAATTACTAAAATTCATTATCGCCGTTGGGTATTTATTTTAGTGGGCTTTGCCTTTGTTATTTCCAATCTTGGACTCACCAAACTCATTGCAGTTTCAGTGCCTATTTTAAGCGCGATTTATCCACCTGCAATTGTGGTCATTCTACTCAGCTTTTTCTGGGGATTATTCCGTATTCCAACCCGCGTGATTGCACCTACTGCCGCAGTTGCATTGCTCTTTGGCATCATTGATGCAATGAAGGCCGCAGACTTAGCTAGATTCTTGCCAACCACACTGACCAATTTTCCCCTGAGTGAACAAAACCTCGCTTGGTTGATTCCTGCATTACTGATTTTTGTATTCGCTGCAATTCATGATCGAATGAAAAAATAGCCAGTACGGACTTCGAGCTCGGCTATTTTTTCAAGTCATGCTCTATTTTCGAGCTGTATTGTATTAAAGTCGTGTTTTATCCAAATACGAATTTAAGTTAGACAATAATTGTCAGGTTTTACCCAAACCCGCACTTATTGTTTCTTGTGCTAAAACTGCCTCTTTTTAAGGCAATTTATCAGTCATGATAATAGCAACCCAAATAATTATTTGGTATAAATAAACAAATGAAATTAAAATATTTTCAATAAAAAACTAAAACAAAATAAATCATTCACCCATTTTAAGCAGAGCTCAAATTAACGCTAAAGTCGTATAGTCGCCCTCAAAATTAGCTGGCATAAAATATGCAAGTACGATTGAAATCGTATTTAAATGGCTTAAAAAACACACTACTTTTTATTATTTTGTAAATAAATGATAACAAATAGTAGTATTTCATATGAAAATGATGTTTTTTATCAAAATATGACTATAAGGGCTTGAAATAGTTTGCTAAACAAGGTAGAACAATAAAACCAATCTGACTAAAATGCTCTGATTTTAGTGATTTATAACAAGGAGGGATGGAGATGTTTTCACATTTCAATACGCAAGTCTTCATTAACGCTCTGAAGGCTAACCAAAATCTAGTTACTTTTTTAAGCACCACTTTTGCACTGATGCTGACCCTATTGCTCCAAGGCTCAATTCAAGGCAACTTGAAACCAACCTATTTTTTATATGCCTTATTGGTATGTATAGCCTTTGCGATTTGGACATCCATTGACCAAAAGTTTCGTGAACATAAAAACGTAGAAGTTCATTAATCTTACCCTAGCACCCACTCATTTTAGCTTTTTCGCTTTCACTTTGCGGCAGATGGATCACTCCTCTGCCGCCAAACTCAAAAAGTAGATTCTAATCATCATTCCTGATCTACAGCAAAAATCTCAAAATCTTCTACGGGCTACCAAGAAAAAATTAAACTGAGCAATTAGAATTACAACAATCCATAGATTGCGCCAAGCAATAACACACTAGTCCCACCCAATTCAGCCACAATCAATAACAGCATCGCCAAACTCATGCACCAACTTGGCAATGTCCATGCTGCAATTTGATGCGGTTGTTTAAATTGATTAGTGGTATCTTTAAGCAATCCATGCAAGATATAACTCAGAATAGAAAAGCTAAAAAATACTAAATTTAGAATCACACAAATTAAAATTACAGTGGCATCCCAAATACAAAAATAAGCCAAGACCGCTAAAATTAAACTTGCAGGTGCATATAACAAACTACTGCGATGTGCGATATCCACATAATAATGAGCACGCGCTTGGGCAGAAGCACGAATTTGCCAATATTTCCACACGCCTGTAAGCATCCCCACCCACAAAAATATTCCACTGAAAATAATCGCAAGGCGCACTGCCAAAGATAAACTTTCCATGTTTAACACTCTTTTATTTTTCGTGTGGCTATTTAACTACACTCGCAGACTACTAAGCTTGACTTTAGAGTCAGAATAAATACAAGTTTCTTTTTGGAACTCGTGTAAAGTAACTTTATTCTCATCATCCTTAAAACATTATGAGCACATTTGAAAGCTTAAATATTATATGTGCAGATGGTTATGCCCTCGCTGCCCGTTATTATCCAAATCAATATACACAAGCACAGCGTCTACCCGTCTTGATTTGTCCCGCGACAGGCATTACCAAGAATTTTTATCACGCTTTTGCCACATGGCTAAATGAACAAGGCTATGCTGTGCTGTGTTTTGATTTTCGTGGTATTGGTGATTCGTTACACGAACCATTGAAACAATGTGAAGCCAGTATTGTTGATTGGGGGCAGTTAGATATTCCTGCAGCAGTAAATACTTTGCTGCAAAAAACGCAAGCTGAACAAGTGGTTTTATTGGGACACAGCGCAGGCGGACAATTACTGGGGATTAATCCTGAATATCATAAAGTGGCAAAAGTCGTAGCTGTTTCAGGCTCTACAGGCCACACAAAAGGTTTAAAAGGTCGTACTCGCCTACTTGCCCCTGTGATGTTTAAAGTTATTTTTCCACTTGCCAGAATCACACATGGTTATGGCCCAACCAATGCAATTGGCATGGGCGAAAACCTACCTAAAAATGTGGCCCAACAATGGGCACAATTTTGTAGCAAACCCGGCTATGTCATCAATGCTATAGGCAAAACAGTTTCACAGCATTATCACGATGAAATTCGTTGCCCGATTACTGCTATTTGGAGTTCGGATGATGAGATTGCCACCGAAGCCAATGTGAAAGATTTACTCCGTCTCTATCCCCATGCATCGACTAATATGATTGAACTTAAACCAAAGCGTTATCAGCATAAAGCCATTGGGCATATGGCGATGTTTAAAAAGTCACATCGAAATTTATGGAATGTGATTGAAAATCAATTGGCAGTTTAATTTTTAGTGGCGAAGTCACATACAAATTAAACATTTGTTTTAGTTTCTCGCTTTTTCTTTTCCCTGTTTAAGCAACCAAATTTGTAATCCTGTTTGGTTGTTTCTTTTTTTCTATTCCATGCCACATTTCATGTTCAGCTTTTAAAATCCAGACTTATCGCTGATACACATTTTCAGGATGAAACATCACAATCTTTTTATTACACCATAAAAAAGCTCCACCATTTCGGTAGAGCTTTTTGAGTGATTTAATTCAAAGCTTAGTAATTAGCGTAAGCGAATCATCACAGTTTTAATACGGTTACCATCAAGTTCTGTCACTTCAAAGTGCACACCTTGATAATCCAACTGCGTGCCGACCTGAACTTCACCTTGGGTTTTATCTAAAATCAAACCTGCAACGCTAATGTAGCCTGCATCTTCTTCAATCAGATCCATCATACCCAGTTCAAGTTCAAGCTGGTATAAATCCAGCATACCTGTTGCTTTCCATTCGTTTTCATTGGTTTTAACCAAATCTAACTGTTCGTCTGCATCAGGGAATTCACCTGCAATCGCTTCAAACACATCAAGCGGTGAAATCAAACCTTGAACATTACCAAACTCATCGCTGACTAAAACCAAAGAACCTTTAGAGGTACGTAACGTATTGATCGCATCAATCACTTTCATTTTTTCAAAAATGTAAATTGGACGCTGACGTTTAATTAAAGCTTTAAGCTCTTCTTCTTCGTCCAATACATCCAACAACTCTTTGGCACGTACAATACTAATGACTTTATCTAAACTACCACGACACACTGGGAATAAGCTGTGTGGTACAGATAGAATCTGTTCGCGGATTTGTTCAGGTGAATCTTCAATATCGACCCATGAAATTTGGCTACGTGGCGTCATAATTGATGCGACTGAACGCTCTGCCAAGGTCAAGACACCACCAATCATGTAGCGTTCTTCATCTGCAAACGCTTCTTGCGCTTCGTTATGCAAATCAGGGCTACTGGTTTCAACTCGCCCCCCCATCAATTTTAAAATTGAATCTGCAGTACGGTGACGTAACGGAATTTTTGCTTCATGTTTTGCAACATTGCGCTGACCAAATTGGTTAAACGCTTCAATAGCAATCGCAACACCAATACCCGAATAGATATAACCTTTAGGGATATGGAAGCCAAAACCTTCTGCAATCAAGCTGATACCAATTAATAGTAAGAAGCTTAAACACAAAATCACCACTGTTGGATGACGGTTCACAAAAGCAGTTAATGGCTTAGATGCAAGTAACATCACCAACATTGCAACCACCATGGCAACCATCATCACATAGATGTTGTCGACCATGCCAATTGCGGTAATGACTGAGTCTAAAGAGAAAACTGCATCTAGAACAACAATTTGTGCTACAACTGCGGCAAAACTTGCATAAACCACATTGGTCGTGACTTTGACTTCGGGTTTGCCTTCCATCTTCTCATGCAACTCTCCTACCGCCTTATAGACGAGGAACAAACCGCCACCCAAGAGAATGAGGTCACGCCCTGAAAAGGTTTTTTCAAATAAGGTAATTAACGGTTCGGTTAAAGTAACCAACCAAGAGATTGCAAATAACAATCCTAAACGCATAAACAACGCTAAAGATAAGCCAATCACACGGGCTTTATCACGCTGTTCTGGGGGTAATTTTTCTGCAAGAATTGCAATAAAGACTAGGTTATCAATACCTAATACGATTTCTAGAATAATAAGTGTAATTAAACCAACCCATATTCCCGGATCTAATAAAAACTCCATTAGTTCATAGCTCCGAGATAGTTAGCAGAAATCGAAATATAAAGTAGACCTGCGCACGGCGACGGATCCATAAAAGTAACCTTTTTAGCAATAGATAGCTTAATTATGCACAATCTTGAACATTTGTAATTAAATTTTTAATTTTTTTGAATAAAACTAAACAGTACGATCTATAAGAAGGTTTTTACTTTATTTTTCACATTCTTAATTTTTTTAGAGCGATGACAGCCAAACAAAAGCCGTGAGAATGGATTAAAAATGTCAAATGAATTGTAATGTATTTTTAGACGCATTAGTCATAGATTACAACTGTAAGCCAACCCACACTTTAATCTAAACTTAAAATATTGATAAAAAACAACTATTGTTAAAAGATTAGACCAAAGCTTATAATTTTTTTGCAAAATTCAACGCAATAACCCGCACTTTTACCTAAAAGCCAAGTGTACAAATGTATTTTTTTAACTAAAATGCAGCCTAAGTTGATGGTTAAATTGATAATTCAACTTATAAAACCAGATAACTCACTACTAATCCAAACTAAAACAATTCTATAGGATTAATTGATATGACACATGAATATGGATTGAACTTAAACAAATGCCTACGCGCTTGGAAAAATAGCCATTTCAAAGCCAGCTTCTAAATCGAGATTCATCATATTTCGTCAGATTTCAACCAAATTTTAGCCACTGAAAGCATCTTGCTAAGCACATGAGTTTTCACATAAAATGTGAAATATCAAAAATACAATTAAAACAATGCAGGGAATATGCAATGTCCAAGAAATATTCAAAATTTCTACCATCCGCCGACCAATATGATATTGAACAATTTCCGTATTATTGGGTCACACAAGTACATGCTCAATATGTACAGAATGTCGATCAGGCACTTAAAAAGTATGGTTTAGATAATTCTCGCCGTCGTATTTTATTGGCATTAAGGTCAAAAGCACATGCGAGTGTGTCTGATTTGTCAGACATGGTGGTGTCAAAAATGTCAACTACAACTAAAATTGTTTATCGTTTAAAAGATGAAGGTTTGGTTGAAACTTATTCTTGTGATGATGATGCGCGTATCACTCGTGTCGTGCTTACTGAAAAAGGTAATGAGATGACCAACAAAATTAATGATCTGACTAGCGTTGTTTTAGAGCAGTCATTTGATGGTTTAACTCCACTACAAATTGAAAAAATGATGGAAAGTTTACGTCATATTTTTAATAATTTAGCACGCTAAACATCACGTTATTGTTCCACATCTGTTCTTATCCTATATAAGCACAAGATGTACTTAAAGATCGAAAAAATTGAGCTGGGGGCTTACTTTTTCGATCTTTGCTTTTGGTACATGTGAACACTCAAACTCGTCTAAAGGAAAGCCCTGCACAAAGCTGTGTATGTTCGGTGTTTTCAAACTTAGCCATTCATCTAAACGTGCATGTGGAATAACAATAACAGAACGTTTGACTGGCCCAGGCTCATGAAATTCCTTCATCATCGCGTGATCAATTGCGTCCATGGTAATCATACTCGCAGAACGGACAATTTCTTCCGTGCCTTGCCCATCCTTTAAACGGCAAATTTCATACAGTGCTGCAATAAAAAAGGCCTGTCCATCTTTACGACGTACACCCCAACGCTGCGGTTTACTGTCTATATATTTGGATTCATAAAATTCTGACACAACAATCGCGCCAAATTTACACTTATATGCAGCTTCACTAAAACTTGGTTTTTCTAATAAAGTTTCGTTACGGCAATTATAGGTTTTTTGCGCAATACTTCTGTCTTCCGCCCATTTGGGAATCAAGCCAAAATTCACCGAGCGCCACTCTAAACCTTGTTCAGACTTAAACAATAGTGGCACACTCGAATTTGGATACGCTTCTTCAGCATATTCAAACGGAATTTCAGGCAGACCTAATGCAGATAATTGCGCTATGCTTATTGGTTTAAAATTGGCACACATATACAAATTGGATGATTAGACACACGCACTATATTATGCGTTTTGATCATGAACAGTAAGTGCGCACCCACGCATTCCTTCTTACTCAAACAAAACGCAGGACAAATAATTACCGTTAAGCTGGCAATGTCAGCCAATGCGTGCGGGTAAATTCTTCAAATATCCAGCGCCCATTAAAACGACCTAAGCCTGAGTTTTTCTCACCACCAAACGGTGCATTGGCATGATCGGCAACGGTAATACCATTAATATGTGTCATTCCAACATCAAACTGTGCTGCAAATTCTGCACCGCGTTCTACATTTGTAGTGCATACAGCAGCAGATAAACCATAGCGTGTATCGTTCGCTAACTGTAAGGCATGTGCGGTATCTGCTGCTTTGAGAATCGGTAAAATAGGTCCAAAACTTTCATTTTGTACAATTTCTGAATCGGCAGCGACATTCACAAAAACATGTGGTGCAACTAAGTTCCCCGTAACCCCGCCCGCATAAACCAATTCTGCACCCTGCGCCTGTGCTTTTTGAATAATATGCTGATGCTTTTTCACCTGTTCTGCATTAATAATTGGCCCAATCAAGGTGTCATTTTTATTCGGATCACCTACTACTAATTGCGACACACTTGCTAACAATTTTTCAAGATAGGCTGCATAAATAGACTGATCGACAATGACCCGATTGGTACTCATGCAAATTTGACCTTGATGCAAAAAGCGCCCCATCACAGTTAGTTCTACGGCCAAATCTATATCTGCATCATCCAAAATGACTAAAGGTGCATTGCCACCGAGTTCTAAGGCGACACGTTTTAAATGCTCACCCGCAACGGCCAGTTGCCCTACATGCTGTCCAACTTCTGTAGAGCCTGTAAATGAAATCATTTTAGGAGTTGCATGCTCAACAAAGTAATCACCAATTTCACGACTCGCACCCGCCACCACATTGAGTACGCCTGCAGGCAAGTCTGCTTCTTCGAACAGTTTACCGAGTATAGTTCCACCTGTGACTGGCGTATCACTGGCAGGTTTGAGCACTACACTATTACCACAAGCAATCGCTGTAACCACTGAACGCATAGACAAATGGAAAGGGAAATTCCACGGACTGATCACAGCAATAACACCCAAAGGTTTACGCAAAACAACACTACGGACTTTCGGATCTTTGCTTTCCAGTTGCGTCGTGGTCATTTGCTCGGGAAATTGTGCAGCTTCTTGAATAATCCCTAAAGCAGCATCGACTTCGATATTGGCTTTTAAACGGGTACTGCCCGACTCATCAATCAGCCACTGGATAATTTCTTCGCGTCGTTGCTGAATGACTTGCTCTAAGTTCTTAATGATGTATTGACGCAGACTTGTGGATTGAATCAATTGTTCATCAAAAGCTTTTTGCGCTGTACTATAGGCACTATCAACATCTACCACGCTGGCGCCCTGCATCTCAAAAATTGTAGTTTGATGATATGGATTCAAGTTTGGAATGGTTTTAGTAGATGTCCCAACCGACCACTTGCCGCCAATAAATTGTTGATTCAAATCTTGATATGCTGGCATGTATTTGTCCTTGCGCTACTTTTTATATATGACTTTCACTCTACTCCGCAGCTTGATGTTTTTCTAGCAGCAAGTACATCCTGTAACTATTCAGCTGCAAAATTTTCAAAAAACCATAAGCAAAATACAGGCAACAAAAAAGCCTCCGAAGAGGCTCATTTGTTTGTATTACACAATCAGTAAATCAAATCCTAAAGGATTAATCACCTGTATAACCTTTTAACTTTAAACGCGCTGCGTGTAAAAGTGGCTCTGTGTAACCAGAAGGTTGCTCGCCACCTTTGAAGATCAAGTCAGATGCAGCTTGGAATGCAATGTTATTAGCAAAGTCGTTAGACATAGGCGTGTATAGTGGATCATCAGCATTTTGTTGATCTACAATTTTCGCCATGCGCTGCATTACTTCTTCAACCTGTTCACGCGTTACAATTCCGTGACGTAACCAGTTGGCAACGTGCTGAGAAGAAATACGTAAAGTTGCACGGTCTTCCATCAGGCCCACATCATTGATGTCTGGAACTTTAGAACAACCTACACCCAGATCAACCCAACGAACGACATAACCCAAGATACCTTGGCAGTTATTTTCCAGTTCTTTTAGTTTCTCTTCTTCAGACCAGTTGGTATCAGTTGCAAGAGGTGGAGTTAACAAATCATCTAAAGGCAATGCTTCAGTTGCAAGCAATTCTTGCTGACGGTTTGCTACATTAATTTGATGGTAGTGAATCGCGTGAATCACTGCACCTGTTGGAGACGGAACCCATGCACAGCTTGCGCCTGCTTCAGGATGTTCAGTCTTGGTTTTGTACATGTCTAACAGCATGTCTGGTTTTGGCCACATGCCTTTACCAATCTGTGCTTTACCACGTAGACCTGTTTGTAGACCTACCATGACGTTACGGTTTTCGTAAGCTGGGAACCATTTTTGGCCTTTGATTTCGCCTTTACGAACAAATGGACCTGCTTCCATGAAGGTATGGATTTCATCACCTGTACGATCCATGAAACCGGTGTTAATAAAGATGGTACGGTCTTTCGCCTGAGCAATACAGTTTTTCAGGTTAACAGAGGTACGACGCTCTTCATCCATGATACCGATTTTCAGGGTTTTAGCAGGTAAGCCAAGCGCTTGTTCAGCACGTTCAAACAGCTCAACCGCAAATGCTACTTCTTCTGGACCGTGCATTTTTGGCTTAACGATATACATAGAACCGGTACGTGAGTTCTTGATCGTGTTCTCACCACGGATATCAGCCACAGAAAGCAATGGAGTGACCAATGCATCCATGATGCCTTCATAAATTTCTTCGCCATCTACAAGGATCGCCGGGTTTGTCATCAAGTGACCCACGTTACGAAGCAGCATCAATGAACGGCCATGAACCTTGGTCTCACCGCCTTCAACATTTTTGAAGGTGCGGTCAGCATTTAGTTTACGGGTAATGGTCTTGCCATTTTTCTCGATAGACTCTTCAAGCGTACCTTTCATCAAGCCTAACCAGTTACGGTAGCCTTCAACTTTTTCTTCAGCATCAACTGCTGCAACAGAGTCTTCCAAGTCTTGAATCGTCGTTACAGCCGCTTCAAGCACAACATCTTTCACGCCAGCTGCATCTGTCTGTCCAATTGGGCTGTTTGCATCAATCTGGATGACTGCGTGCAGGCCGTTATTTTTCAGTACGATTTCAGTTGGTGCAGAAGCTTCGCCATTGTAACCAACGAATTTAGAGCTATCCGCAACAGTTGTTGTAGAACCATCTTTTAGGCGAACAACAAGTTTGTTTGCTTCTACAGCATATTGAGTCGCGTCGGCATGTGAACCTTGCGCCAATGGGAAAGTTTCATTTAAGAAGTTTTTCGCGAATGCAATTACTTTTTCACCACGAACTGGGTTGTAGCCTTTACCTTTTTCTGCGCCATTTTCTTCAGAAATAACGTCAAAACCGTAAAGTGCGTCATATAACGAACCCCAACGTGCGTTTGCTGCGTTCAAGCAATAACGTGCGTTACGTACAGGTACTACGAGCTGTGGACCAGCCAATAATGCGATTTCTTCATCAACATTTTCGGTGGTAATTTGAAAATCTTCTACTTCTGGTAATAAGTAGCCAATTTCAGTCAAGAAAGCTTTGTAAGCTTCTAATTCAAATGTATTATTGCGGTGCCATTCATCAATTTTAGCCTGAAGCTCATCACGCTTTGCGAGTAATGTTTTGTTCTTAGGGCTAAGATCGACAACGACTTGCTCAAAGTTTTTCCAGTATGTATCACTGTCCAAACCAGAACCTGGTAATGCTTCATTTTCGATGAAATCGTAAAGTTCTTTAGCAATCGCTAACTTGCCTTTTTGAATACGTGCAGTCATTGTCTTTCCTGATATTGCTACTTTTTATACAAGAGATTCTAGTATACTGATTTATATTTAGCTGAATAGTATTATCACATTTCAAAATAACGATCATTTATTACAAGATGAATGACAACAATCATCATAAATCCTGATCAGAAACACGACACTATTACTCATCTAAATACACTTTTACAGTGTATAAAGTTTTTGAAATGTCGAAATTAGACTTAAGTTCAGATTTTGTTGTAAAAATCGACGTCAGTCTTATTGCAACCCTTCAAGATTAAGCCATGTTTATGACAAAATGTCGATAAAACCAACAGTCACATCTTTTCTATCATAAAAAAGCGCCTAGTTCTAGGCGCTTAAAAGATCAACTGATTTGATGTTTGGCTTCGGTGGCCTGTATCTGTCGATGTTCTTCATTTAAGTAATCATCAGACTGCATTTCCAATAAACGTGAACGTGTGCGTTCAATTTCAAATGCCAGTTTTTCGCCCTGATAAATTTCAATAATCGAATCTTCAGAAGTCAGTAATAACTTGACACCACGATCATAAAATTCATCGACCAAATAAATAAAACGACGTGTTCCTTCAGACAAGAAGTCTGTTAAATGCGGTACATTGCTCACCAAAACCGTGTTGTAGATGTTGGCAATTTCAATAAAGTCTGCAGGACTACGCGGTTTAAAGCACAGTTCTGAAAATTCACACCACAACACATCTTCAGTATGCGCAATTGTTTCAACAATACGTTGGTTGATAATAATTGGCTCAGAAGAATAATGTTGTGTATTACTCAAAGCACTGAAACGCTGTGCCATCCAGTTTTGATTATCATGCGTTAAAGGCGATTTAAATAATTGCGCCTGTTTCAAAACACGTAAGCGATAATCTACACCAGCATCGACATTTAGCACTTGGCAATGTTTTTTGACCATTTCAATGGTTGGAATAAAACGATCTCGATGGATACCATTTTTATATAAACCGTCTGGGGCGATGTTAGATGTTGCCACCAAAGTAATGCCACGATGGAATAATTTTTGGAACAAGTCACTCAGAATCATCGCATCAGTCACGTTAGATACGAAAAATTCATCGAAACAAATCACCACTGCATCTTTATAAATTTGGTCTGCAACAGAATCGAGCGGGTTACGCTGCCCTGAAAGTTTGTTCAGTTCACGATGCACATGCTGCATAAAGTGGTGAAAGTGCATACGTGTTTTACGTCTAAATGGAATCGAGTCGTAAAACTGATCCATGAGCCATGTTTTACCACGACCTACACCACCCCACATATAAACACCCTGTGGTGCTGTTTGGCGGCGGAAACGGCGGAACGCTTTTTTTGATGCTTTATAGCGTTGAATTAATTCCTGCCACACACGCTCAAGTTCGTGTACAGCCTGCGCCTGCGCATCATCTGGCATAAATTGTCCAGAGGCTAACGCTTGTGCATAACGCTCCGCAGGCGATAATGGAGTAAAGGCTGTGGTTTGTGGCGAATTAAAATCAGACATATTCATCAGTACTTATTTGGGCAAATAGATTATAACGAAGATCGAATCACGAGATATAGCACTTTGGCATAGTTTGCAAAATACTTAGGCTATTTTGTATATTGGCGTGGACTTTGTCCAAACCACCGCTTAAAGGCATGATTAAATGCTGCGGGTTCTGAATAACCAAGTAACTCTGCAATCATTTCAATTGAATATTCCTGATATTCAATTAATCGCAATGCTTTATCTTTGATGAGATCTTCACGAATTTGTTTATAACTGGTGTTCAGTTGTTGCAGTTGATGGCGCAATGTCCGTTCAGGAATTTGCAAAGCATGTGCTGTTTCTGCCATGCTCGGCATACTGCCCTGTTGTAACTCCAAATAATCTTTTACGCGCTGCACTACCGAAGGCGCATCATCTTCAAGTTTAAGTCGCTCTAACTCAATCACACACTTGGCTTCATAACTGCTAAAAGTGACTGCATCGGCAGAGGGAATACGTGCTGTGAGAACTGCATCATCAAACCAAAATGCTGCTTGTGATTGATTAAAAACAATATCTTGACCGTAATAATCATAAAAAGTTTGCAAAACTTCACTTTGCTGCGGCTGTACAAATGGCAATTCTATGCGAATACGTGGCGCACTCATCCCCATCATTTTATATAGGTCTTGAATAAATTTGAATGTGCCTGAAATTTCACACTGCGCACGTAATACACCTAAACTACTATGTAAATCATTGGGTTGATAACACAATGCAATATGTCGCGTGCTATGTTGTAAACTTAGTTTCCCGCTTAAATGCGTCAATCCCTGATATTGAATCCCTTTTTCTAATGCAGTGGCAATATCTGGACTGGTCACCAATAACATCAATAAAGGACCATAACCTGCCAAAGCATAATGCTGTCCAATAAACAGCCCCATTTCAGGTTCTACATCTTCACCAATGACTTTTAGAATATCCCATTCCAAACTCGGATGAATGATTGAACTGGTATCTAGCGCATCTGCACGCAAGCCGATACTTTGCAATTTTGCATCGACATCAACGCCTGCTTTACGCATGCCTTGTATTAAATACATTAAGCCAAGTATGGATCTTTTCATAAAATGAACAGTGCGAAACGGAATATCCTTTTTACCCGATTCGTCCACAGATAGAAATTGCCGAAAATATCAATTTTTATGTCAGCACGATCATGTTACCGCATGCTGGCTTATTCTATCCTGACTCAAACAAACTCAAATCAAACAAAATAAATATAAGGATATCTTCATGCAGGATGCAGCAGCGTATTATCAAGTCGCAATTATTGGTGCAGGCTTTGGCGGATTAGCCATGGCGATTCGTTTACTACAACGCAATATTCATAACTTTGTGATTTTAGAAAAGTCTGATGAAGTGGGTGGTACTTGGCGTGAAAATCAATACCCTGGTGCGGCTTGTGATGTGCAGTCGCATCTGTATTCATTGTCATTTGCACCCAAAACTGACTGGTCAAAACGCTATGCCGAAGCACCAGAAATTTTTCAATATATTCAAGATGTGGTGCAACAATTTAATCTGCGTGAATATTGCCAATTTAACAGCGAAGTGGTGCATACCGAATACCATGAAAAAGACTGTGTATGGCATGTTGCGTTAAAAGATGGCAGACAATTGAGTTGCCAATATTTAGTCTTTGCTTCTGGCCCACTGCATGTGCCACAAATCCCGCACATTAAAGGCATTGAAAAGTTTCAGGGCAAGGTTTTTCACTCGTCTCAATGGGATCATCAATACAACTTAAATAGCAAAGTTGTGGCATCTATTGGCACAGGCGGCAGCGCGATTCAATACATTCCTGAAATTGCACCTCAAGTTAAACAGTTATATGTCATGCAACGTACAGCTGCATGGGTCATTCCACGAGATGAACGCAAATATCTGAATATTGAGAAAAAACTGTTTAAACAAGCAGACTGGTTTAGAAAATTGCATCGTGCGCGTTTGTATTGGTCGAATGAATCACGTGCAATTCCAATCATGCAACCTAGCGTGATGAAATATACCCAAAAACTGGCAGAAGCCTTTATTCGTTTTCAGGTCAAAGACAAACAATTGGCACAAAAACTCACGCCTGACTACATTATGGGATGTAAACGTATTTTAGTGTCCAATAAATACTTCCCAACTTTTAACCGTGACAACGTCGAATTAGTGACTGATGCAATACAGGAATTGACTGCAGACAGCATCATCACCAAAGATGGTAAAATGCGAAAAATTGATTGTCTGATTTATGGCACAGGCTTTATTACCGATCCGCGTATCTATCTACAGCCATTTAGCTGCATTGGTGAACATGGCGTTGAATTAAAACAGGCATGGAAAGATGGCGCAGAAAGCTATTACGGCATTAGCCACAAAGGTTTTCCGAACCTGTTTCAGTTGCTTGGGCCAAATACAGTTTTGGCGCATAACTCGGTTATTTTTATGATCGAATCGCAAGTCGATTACATTCTGCAAATGATGGATTTGGTGGCACAATCACAGAGCAATGCAATTGTAGTAAAAGATCAAGTACAAGATCAATTTAACCACGATGTGCAAGACATGCTAAATAACACGGTTTGGCAATCTGGCTGTGTAAGTTGGTATCAACAAGATGGTGGAAAAAACTTTGCACTTTGGCCAACCTATACTTGGAAATATTGGCTAAAAACCAAGTCGCTGCATCCGAGTGATTTCAGATTAATCAGTAAAGCGGCATAAATTTCCGCTTTTAAAAGCAAACTGGCATAATCAACAGGTTTTTATCTATCTCCCACCTGTTGATCTCATGCAATCTCTTTGGCTGATTTTCCAATTACTCTGCTGTTTATGTCTAGGCTTTGTACTGGCAAAACGCCTCCCTCGAATAATCGAAAAAATTGCGTTTCAACTGCTTCCATATTTTAGCTATATCCTGCTAATTGCAATTGCGATGGAATTTTCACAAACGCTCGGTTCACTACAGCAGCCATCGCATATTCTATCTACAGCTTTACAGATTGCATTTGCTACATCAATTGGTGCTTTTCTGTGTTGTTATTTGCTTTACAAAGGTTTGGGGCTGCAAGCAACGCAAGGCAAAGTTTCATTACAGTTGTTGATTCAATCCTGCATCAACATCAGTTATGCCTTTTTTGCACTTTTGGCAGGCTACGTGCTGCATCTACTTTTTAGTGCTATGGATTTCCAAGTTCAGATCAACACTTGGTATTTACTGTTGCTGTTTATGTGGATGATTGGACTCGATCTCGCTTATTCGCCTTTAGATCGTTCTTGGCTGAATTGGAAAATTTTAATGGTGCCCGTAGGCTGTATTTTCGGTTCAGTTGCAGGGGTACTACTTTGCGCACTTTGGCTCCCCATCGCTCTACAAGATTTGCTTATGCTCTCACAAGGTTATGGATTTTATTCCATGAGCGGGATTGTGGTGTCGGAACTTCGCAATGCCGAATTGGGTAGTATTGCGTTAATGAATGATTTATTCAGAGAGATTTTTGCGATATTGCTGATGTATATTTTGGGATGGCGTTATCCACGTGCTGCAATTTCTGCCGCAGGCGCAACTGCCATGGACGTCACTTTGCCCATGGTAAAACAAGCCTGTGGCAACGATTTTATTCCACATGCCATGGTCAGTGGATTTGTATTGTCAATCCTTGCACCCATTGCTGTAAGTGTATTGGCTGCTATTTAAAAAGAATCAACAATTGTCCTCTCTCCCTCTGGGAGAGAGTTGGAGAGAGGGTTTGCGCTCTATTTAGGCGAGAGTTAGAGAGAGGGCTTATCTCCCTTTTAGAGAGTCAGCGATAGTAAAATTAAAGCGTCGCTAAAATATCTTTCAAAGTCTGACGTGGATTTTCAGATTTTGTAATTGGACGACCAATCACCAAATGCGTAGAACCATCCAGCATAGCTTGTTTGGGAGTCACAATACGTTTTTGATCATCGGCATTTGAGCCTTCAGGACGAATCCCTGGAGTTACTAAGGCAAAATCCTGCCCTAAGATTTCACGCAACATTTTGGCTTCTTGCGCAGAACACACCACACCATCTAAACCACTTTCTTGAGTGAGTTTAGCTAAACGCTGAACTTGCTCAAAAGGCTCAATATCTAAACCTAAATCTTTTAAATCTTCACGCCCCATAGAGGTTAGTACAGTCACTGCAATCAGTTGAGTCTGATAATTCCCTGCTTTTAAACGCTCCACACAGGTTTCCATCATTTTACGACCACCTGAGGCATGCACGTTGACCATCCATACGCCTAAATCTGCTGCAGCACATACAGCCTGAGCCGTTGTATTTGGAATATCGTGAAATTTCAAATCTAGAAAAACCTCAAAACCTTTGTCATGCAAGGCTTTCACGACTGCAGGACCTTCATGGGTAAATAACTCTTTACCAACTTTTACTCGACATAATGCAGGGTCTAATTGTTCTGCAATGGTTAAGGCGTCATATTGGCTTTTAGCATCGAGGGCAACAATGATACTCAAGAGAATTACCTATGGATTTGACAAAGAGTCGCTATTATAAAGTGATTCGTGCCAAGCAGATAGTCAAAAAGACAGCTTATCCCCCATCGCAGCGATAATCAGCCATTCGTCAAAGGCACACATAAAAAAACACCCCAAGATAACCTTGAGGTGTTGATGATCAATTCGCTCAACAGAGCAAATTAAAGTGCATTAGAAGAACGATCTTCAGTATGCACATCTAATACCGTTTTTTCATGACGAGTATGCGCAGCAGCTTCAGCAGCAGCCAGTTGAGCTGCATGAATTTGCTCTTTGCGTAGGTATTCAATATCTTTACGTAGTCGCTTAATTTCCCAACTATTTTGGAATACACGGAAAACCTGCACGCCCAACAATAACCCTAGCACCAAACCAAGTGCCAATGTAATCAGTAGCAATAGACCCAAACGCATTGCAGGCACTTGAGTAAATAACAGGTCAACTGAAAGTTCAGTGCCGTTTTGCAAAACCAATGCCAGAGAATATCCAAATAGAATAACTAAAATAGCGACTAGAACGTAACGCATAAACACCCCTAGGAATTTTATTTATTTACAGACTCGTTTACTGCATCACGTAGTGCTTTACCCGGTTTAAAGTGCGGTACAGCTTTAGCCGCAACTTCTACAGACTTACCTGTTTTTGGGTTACGACCTACACGTGGTTCACGGTGATGCAATGCAAAACTACCGAATCCACGAATTTCAATTCGGTTATCTGCCGATAGTGATGCAATCATTTGATCAATCATGATCTTCACAGCTTCTTCCACCAATGGCTCAGCCAAATGTGGATTTTTCAAAGCAATTCGTTCTATCAAATCAGACTTATTAAGTGCTTCAGTAGTCATCTGCGACCTCTTTAATTATCAAGCTACTTTTACCTAAACTGATAATAACCTGTTTAAATACAAAACGGTAGCGTAATAATTGAATACTACGCTACCGTTTACAGTATTTGTGTAAAAAGTATGTGCTAATTTACATTAACCATACAGTTTACCCGCAACTTAGTTGCCCATTTGAGCTTTGATCAAGTCACCAATTGTCTTAGGACCATTGTCTTGACCGCTAGTTGCAGTTTTCAAGTTAGCAACAGCTTCTTTCTCTTCAGCTTCGTCTTTCGCTTTGATAGACAAGTTGATAGAGCGAGATTTACGGTCTACGTTGATGATTTTCGCTTCAACTTCTTGACCAACTTCCAAGAACTTAGTTGCATCTTCAACGCGATCACGGTTGATTTCAGATGCTTTAAGTGTTGCTTCAACTTCGTCAGCTAACTTAACAGTTGCGCCACGAGCATCAACAGCAGTTACAGTACCTTTAACCAAAGCACCACGTTCGTTAGCAGCTAAGAAATCGTTGAATGGATCGCTGTTCAATTGCTTGATACCAAGGCTGATACGGTTGCCTTCAGCGTCTACAGAAAGGATAACCGCTTCAACAGTGTCACCTTTCTTGTAACGACGAATAGCTTCTTCGCCTTGCTCGTTCCAAGAAATGTCAGACAAGTGAACTAGGCCATCGATACCGCCTGGTAAACCGATGAAGATACCGAAGTCAGTGATTGACTTGATTGTACCTGAAACTTTTTCACCTTTGTCGTGGTTCTTAGCAAACTCTTCCCATGGGTTAGCACGAGTTTGTTTGATACCAAGAGAAATACGACGACGCTCTTCGTCCACTTCAAGAACCATAACGTCAACTTCGTCACCAATCTGAACAACTTTAGATGGGTGGATGTTTTTGTTAGTGTGGTCCATTTCTGAAACGTGTACTAAACCTTCAACGCCTTCAGCGATTTCTGCGAAACAGCCGTAGTCAGTTAAGTTTGTTACGCGAGCTTTAACGATAGAACCTTTAGGATAACGGCTCATGATCGCTAACCATGGATCTTCGCCTAATTGCTTAAGACCTAAAGATACGCGGTTACGCTCTTTGTCAAATTTAAGTACTTTAACAGTAACTTCTTGACCCACTTCAACCACTTCTGATGGATGCTTGATACGTTTCCAAGCCATGTCAGTGATGTGAAGAAGACCGTCAATACCGCCAAGGTCAACGAATGCACCGTAGTCAGTAAGGTTCTTAATCGTACCAGTAACAGTTTGACCTTCTTCAAGCTGAGCAAGAAGCGCTTCACGGTCAGCTGAAGATTCAGCTTCCATAACTGCACGACGAGATACAACAACGTTGTTACGTTTAGCATCAAGTTTGATAACTTTGAACTCTAACTCTTTACCTTCAAGGTGAGTTGTGTCACGGATAGGACGAGTGTCTACCAAAGAACCTGGTAAGAACGCACGAACTGGACCGATGTCTACAGTGAAACCGCCTTTAACTTTACCAGAGATAACACCAGTAACGATTTCGCCGTCTTCAAAGATTTTTTCAAGTTTAGTCCAAGTTTCAGCACGTTTCGCTTTTTCACGTGATAAAACAGTTTGGCCCATACCGTTGTCAAGTGCTTCAACAACAACATCAACGGTGTCACCAACTTGAACTTCAAGTTCGCGTTGTTCGTTTAAGAATTCAGCGCGGTCAACAACGCCTTCTGATTTAAGGCCAGTATCAACTGTTACCCAGTCAGAGTCGATGCTTACTACAACGCCTTGGATGACAGCACCCTTTTCAACGTTGAGGTTTAATTCGCTTTCTTCAAAGAGGGCTGCAAAAGATTCGGTCATGATATACCTGATAAAGTCAGCGGTCTTGGATCAGACAAGGCCGGTTTAGTTAAGCGTCTACATAGTCCGTATAGAACTGATCAAGCTATGCGTTCGCTGAATAGGTTTATTTCACGCGGTTAAGCGCGGCAAATAGCAAGCTTCTGATCGACATAAGCCGTCATTAATGCAAACACTTCATCAATGTTCAACTCAGAACTATCAATGATGTAAGCATCTTCTGCGGGCTTGAGCGGAGCAACTGTGCGCTCCATGTCTCGTTTGTCGCGAGCCTGTATATTCGCTAAAATGTCGCTTATTTTAGCATCCAGCCCCATACCCTGCAACTGTTTTACTCGTCTTTGTGCACGCGACTCTGCCGAAGCAGTTAAATAAATTTTAGCCTGCGCATTTGGAAAAATACTGGTCGCCATATCGCGTCCATCTGCAACCAAGCCTGGTGCTTGGGCAAAGGCATGCTGACGTGCAAGTAATGCTGTGCGCAATTCAGGTACTGCCGCAACTTTTGAGGCATATTCCCCCACACGTTCGGTACGTATGGTTTGCGTGACATCTTCACCATCAAGCAACACTTGTGTGCCATCTGGCTGGGTCACAAATTGAATATTGAGCTGTGTTGCAATGGCAACGGATTGACTCAGTTCAGTATCAAGTTGATCTAGCAAATTCTGCTTATGTAACGCCAAACCCAACAAACGATACAACGCACCAGAGTCGAGTAAATGAAACTGATAATATGCTGCCAATTTTGCCGCGAGTGTGCCTTTACCTGAACCGCTAGGGCCATCAATGGTAATAATTTGAACCGTCATGCTGTTTCCGAAATGATTAGAGAGATTTTGCGAGTTTGGATAAACCAATTTTAATTGCAGTTTTCAACTGCGCAAGAATAGCTTTGCTCACAAATGGAACTCGCGCTTGTAGCTCAATGCGATACGTGACCAAGGTTTTGTGATCTGCCACTTGCTGAAATTCAATGGTACCCAAATGATGTTTGATCAATGGATTTTTAATGATTTTATATTCAATCCGCTGATTCGGTTCAAGCACGGTAATTTGCTCTTGCAAAGGTTTAATTGGCCCAATCCCCATACGACGCACCGAACCCACCCCATCTGGACGTTCAGGATCGGCAGAATCTTTAATGCGTACCACTTGCATTGGTGCAAATGCGATATTATAAGTTGCATGTTTAGAAAGTAATTCAAATACTTGCGCAACTGGCGCATTAAATTCTTTTTTAATTTGAATAGCGTGCATAGTTTGCCCTGATGATGAATGCTGTGTTGTGTTTGATTTAGTTTAACGCAAATCAAGCCTAAAACTCAGAACTGGTTTTGATCATGAAGGTCATTTATCAACTGTTGCTGTTTTTGTTGTTTCTTTTGCGCCCGGCGCAGCTTAAAAAAGTCGCTCAATTGGGCTGAACATTGCTGTTCTAAACAACCTGATTGATACTCAAAAATATGATTGTAATAACCCGACTCTAAAAGCTTTCTGGCACTGATTAATGAGCCAGCTTTGGGTTCAGTTGCTCCAAATACCACACGTTTGATTCGCGCATGAATGAGCGCACCCACACACATGGTACAAGGCTCCAGTGTGACATAAAGCGTGGCATCTTCAGGTAAACGATAATTTTGAATATGATCACATGCTGCACGGATTGCCACAATTTCGGCATGTGCGGTTGCGTCGTGTAAGGAAATAGGCGCGTTATAACCCGCGCCAATCACTTGATTTTGACTAACGATGACAGCCCCCACAGGAATTTCCCCCTGTGCTGCAGCCAAAGCAGCCTGCGCATAGGCAAGCTGCATCCAGTCTTCATCACTATAGTTCTGTTCTGACATTTAAATATGAGTAAAAATCAATACGAATTAAATAATCTCGTATTGTTTCAATAACTCATTCCAGCTTTCAATGCTCGTCACAGGTGGATTGTCTGCAAAAATGGTTTTGAGCTGCACTGGCCCATTTTGCTGCCAAGCTGGTGCAAGGTCTTTATCGACCAAACGTGCGCGCACACCTTCGACAAAATCTGCGTGGCGAATTTTCCAGTCTGAAATTTGCGTTTCCAGTTCAAACACTTCATTCCAAGCGTGAACCTTCTTACCCCATTGCCATAGTAACCACGTTAAAGCTGCTGTGGTTGGTGAACCTTTTTGCAAGTTTTCACTGGCTTGACGTAACCAATCGCTACGTGCATCGCTTAGACCAATGATGGATTCATAATCACTTTCAAAACTCACACCACGGCACACGCTTTGAATCACATCCAAAGAATTCTGTAGCGGCCCAGGCCCTACAGGACGGTGCATGCTGTTCAAGGTATCATCAATGGCACGGAAGTCACCTGCAGGGTAATGATTCCAGTCAATATTAATGACTTTTTCTAATACAGAAGCGCGTTGTGCATCACAAATATGGGTTGCCCAACCAATACCATACGCACCTGCAGCAGTCATAATTGAACCCGTTAAACCTGTGAACAAGCCAATCGCACCACGGTCAGCCAAGAAACGAGTTGCCCCTACATCTGGGTATAAACCAATGTTAATTTCTGGCATAGCTAAACGTGAATACGGTGTCACCAAACGGAATGGTGCAGCCATAAATAGACCCAAGCCACCACCCATGACATAACCTTCACCCCACACTAAAACAGGCTTGGCATAGTTATGTAGCAACAAGTCCAACGCATATTCTTGCTCAAAGAATTTATTGGCAGTTGCAACCTCATCATTAATGACAAGCTGACGTAATTTACGCACATCACCGCCTGCACAAAATGCTTTTGGTGTGGTCGAATCTAGCCAAATTGCTTTTACGCTATCATCGGTATGAAAGTCTTCAAATACTGCCAATAATGCAGAAACAATAGATTCATCTAAAGCATGCAAAGATTTTGGGCGATTCAAACGTACAATGCGCCAACCGTTATTTGCTTCTTCGACAATTAAATCCGGATGATATTCTTTAGAAATGGGAGAATGTGTCATGCGTCCAGCTGCCAGTCTATAGGCTCAATGCCATTTTGTTTAAGATAATTATTTGATTTTGAAAATACTTTACATCCAAAAAAACCACCGCGGTTTGCTGCCAATGGGGATGGATGCGCTGCCTTCAAAATCAGATGTTTATTTGGATCTATACGTTGTCCTTTACGTTGTGCATACGCGCCCCACAAAATAAACACAATATGCTCACGTTGTTGATTTAACACATCAATCACATGATCTGTAAAATCTTCCCAACCCTGCTTTTGGTGCGAGGTTGGTTGTCCTGCTTCTACCGTTAACACGCTGTTGAGCAGCAATACCCCTTGCTCTGCCCAATGCGTTAAATCACCGTGTCTTGGAATAGGCACACCTAAATCTGTATGTAACTCATGGAAAATATTACGCAAAGATGGTGGCAATGCAACCCCTCTTTGTACAGAAAAACTAAGTCCATGTGCCTGATTAGGTCCATGATAAGGGTCTTGCCCAATAATCACGACTTTCACCTGATTTAAAGGCGTGGTATTTAGAGCATTAAATATCAGTGAACTTGGTGGATAAATCACCTTATTCTGTTGTTTTTCCTGCAACAAAAAATCGCGTAGCGCATCCATTTGTGGACTCAATAAAAATTCAGCTAGATTGTATTTCCAACTCTCATCTAACTGAACTTTATTTAAGCTCGCATATTGCTGCTCAGTAAAAGACATACCGCTATCAATCCTTGTTGATGTCTAATGATGTGATTTAAAGTTTAACTTGTAACTCGACATTCGGGTTTTGGAATGTCATCCCCTGTTTTAATTTTTCATACATTTGTGGGTCTGACCATTCTGTCTGTACTTGCTCAGAGAAATGAATTTGATCCAGACTTAGCAATCCCATCTGCGCATTTTCAATATCTTCCAAAAAGCTTTGTGCATAGCCTGTATCAGTTTCATGTACAATCACAGAATAGACCTCTACATCACCTTCCCCATTTTGCGTGATGGTCGATGCCAAAACTTGCTGTGCCAAATAAAAGAAAATACGTGAAAACTGCTCTGCTGATGGCGATACTGGTAAAGATACCCAACGTGCGCTGAACGTTTTGCAGGCTTGAATATATGCAGGGTCATCCTGCTCCCAAAAACAAATGGCATGATCGAAGGCATCAAATAATTCTTTGATTACACCTTTAAGCAAACCAAAGTCATACACCATTTGTCCATGATCAAGTTTTGAAGCTTTCAGTAATAATTCTACTTTATAGCTATGACCATGAATCGAGCGCTTACAGCGGTCTGAAGTGCAATTACGCACAATATGCGCATTTTCAAACTTAAATAACTTTCGAATTAACATGGGTCTTAACGTCATCAAAATATTTGGGGGATATTCTTTTTAATTATAATGCAAAACGTGAACAATAAGCCAATTTTAGCCCGCAGATTGCCAGACAAAAATCGTAATGATCAGTTTCAGTACAGATATGCAATGCATTTGCATCCGAATAACAGCAACTAAGTCAAGGTTAATGCTAATACTTAAAATGGCGCCAGACTTCGCCCACTGACATTGACAGATTTTTCGCTACGCACCAAATCACTGCTAAATTGACGTTTGCGCTCGCCCAATACCACTTCAATTTTGGCTTTAAAATAATGGGATTGCACACCCAATAAACTTGTAAATTCATTGCGTATCGCGCTATCGACAGCTTGAAAGCCATCTAACTCCCACAAAGCATTTACATTGCTAAAGTGCTCTAAATTGGCATTACGACGATCAAGTAGATTTTGCACAGCAACCACATCCAATTTTTCATCAAAGCTCGCCAAAACTAAAGCAGGTGCGGTATTAATATTGATAGTGGTATCTCGTTTTGGCAAGGCACTCACATAAGGTGCAATTTGCTGATACTTCGCACCTTCAAAACCACGGACTTGTTTTAATTCTTCCGCACTATGAAACAAGCTATTGGGCGGTAAATAAGGAATTGGCAAACCTTGGTAATAACTCGACTCTGCACCCATAGCACCACTCGGTTCATCATCTGCATCTTGCCAATCAATCACAGCTTCACTTAATTGCGCAGGTAGCCCAACACGCTGCAATAATTTTTCAAAATATTTTTTTGCTTTTTCGTTTACTTGATCTTCGGTTGTCAGCAAACTATTTAAATTAAATTTCCCTGACTCATCTTGCAGCACGCCCGATACATAACCATCTTCGACTGGAAATGGCGGCATCGGTTTTGCCCAGTTCTCTTGTAAGTGATCAACTTGGCCTGCATTTTCAGCATCATCTTGCAGTAATTCTGCAAAAAATACTTCAGCACTTTTGGCATATAACAATGCCTGATTTTGACGCATCAAATAGGCGGTATTTTCACTGGTGTACATTTGCCGCTTGGCAATGGTCGCTGCCAAAATCGTAGCTAAGGCAACCAACATCAAAATCGTAATCAAGGCGATGCCTTGTTGTGATTTGATGATGCTACCTAAGCGCTGAGTCGATTTTGAATACATTGCCACTGTGCCTTTAATTGTCTTTCTTCTTTAAAAAATCAGTCTGCAATAAGCTAAATATCCATTCGTATTGCACGTCACGCACGGTTAAATTTATTTTTATTCCTTTCGGGAGTAGCCTTAATTGTTCAGTTTGCTGCGAATCGACACTGCTTTCAGGCCAACTGCTCAATTCATTTGGATTCAAAACCATAATCTCAAAGGCTTCGACTTCATCCAACATCACGCTCGACTCAGGCTGATCATTGCCCGTTTGATGCAAATTACGATATTTTAAACGATACAATTTTTTTTCATCGGCACGATATTGATATTCAACACGCTCATGGGGTGAAATACTCTGCTGCAAAGGATCGGTCACCCCTGTTTTACTGAAATTAAAACGTCCATTTTGTAAAACCAAAGCAGGTTGTTGCTGCCCTTTGACATTGGCCGTTAATGGAACAGCCTGCATCGTGTCACGTAATATTTGTTGATAGCTTTCTTGCAACTGTTCTAGATTGGCTTCATGCATCGCATTGCGATCTTTGACTTTGGCGAGATAATCAAATACTTTCCAACCCAAAGCAGACAGCACTGCAAAAATTGCAATAGCGACTAGCAACTCAACTAAAGTGAAGCCTTTCTTTGTACTCATGATTGCTGCTCACGGGCATTAAAAAACACCAAAGAAGTCACTCCTGCTTCAACTTGTCCTGTGTCTTGATTATATAAACTGATTTGAAGATCGACACGTTGCACATTCAGACTAATGGTTGGCTGTGTGGACTTGTCAATTTGCCATGTTTCGCCCTGTTGTGTCACTTGCTTTGACTCTGTTCCACTTAACCATTGCCGATTCATTTCCATCAATGCCACTTCATTCAAAGCCACAAATTGTGCTTTGGTTCTTAAAATTGCATTGGCGGTGGATTGGGTATATTGCATCGCCACTTTGGTCATTGCCATAGCTGCTGTTGCAAAAATTGCCAAAGCCACCATAACTTCAAGTAGTGTAAATCCTTTAGCTTTCATGGATTTTTCCTAAATGATCGACCTCTATTTCCGCACCTACAGGACGCTGTTCTAAATAGAACTGAATACGCACAGGTTTGGCTTCACCATTGCCCAGCCAAATCAGTGCGGGTGCATTACCTTGCAGCAACTCACTATTGTTAGCATTCGGATAGCTTTGTTCTAAAGATAAAATTTGGATAGAAACTTGTTCAGGCAACGTTCTGCTTTTAAATTCGCCATAGTTTTGCCATTTTTGATTATTTTGCAGGGTTAATTGTTGTTCTGAAGCATAAGGCTGATATTCCAGTACATCATATCGCGCAGGTGAAACATCGGTTGCTTGATGCAAATTGAGTGCAAAAATACGCGCTTGATCATTGGCTTCACGATTCAGTTTACGCAAATCCAATAAAAACACTTCCCGCGCCTGCATGGCTTTACGCTGATCAACACCACCGATATTCATTAAAACCAGCGATGCCATAATCGCCATAATGACTATCACCACCATCAATTCAATGAGCGTAAAACCGCGAACCGAAGATAGTGGTGTGTTCATAGCGTATTAATTCAATTGCTCGAAAGATTGTGCTTGTTTGGGCATCGCCAACGCTTGATCGATATAGGCCACACGTAAAGTATCCCGGGAACCTAAATAACGCTGATAGAAACTTGAGTTTAAAATGGCTGCCGCACCATGCGTAAGTGCCCAAATTGAAGCCAGATAATCACGCACTTCCATGTGACTATTAATAGATTCCAAATATTGTTCAGTCATACGGATAATGATGCGTAATCGGCTTTTACGAACCTGATATAGTTCACTAAACAACAAGCCAATGCCAACACCCGTTGTAGAAAGGCGTTCTTCAATTTGATGAAAAAGCACAGTACGTTCAGGATGATGTAAGTGATGCAGCATAAAAAATGCTAGATGTTCAGGAAACTGTTTTTCCGCATCTTTAATCATTTCTAGCAACATGCGCTCATTACGAATAATAAGCAACATATATAGTTCATCTTTACTTTGAAAGTGTTTATATAGAGTACCTTTGGCCAAATCCAGTTCTGCTGCCAAAGCATCAAGGGTCATTCCTGCTTCACCATTTTCCAAAAGCAACTGCTCTGCCACTTGGAAAATTAACGTTTCTCTTGCTCGAAACTGAGCCTGACGATCCATCTTCACCCGATAAACTCTCTTTTCACTATTCAATCAATGGAAATTTTTAATATCACCAGAACATTAAATTTTTGCATCATTCCACTATGCAAATTAATGTCCTTTGAGCAGGTTTTCAAAGTTTTGTGTTGTTATGAAAGCCATTTCCTCTAAGGACTTATCATATACATCACTTAGGGCTTTGGCTACATACGGAACGTATTTTGGCTCATTTGTCTTACCGCGATATGGCACAGGTGCCAAATATGGACTATCAGTTTCAATTAAGACACGGTCTAAAGGTACTTGCTTAGCCACATCACGTAAATCTTGCGCATTTTTAAAGGAAACAATGCCTGAAAACGACACATAATAACCACAATCTAACACCGCTTTGGCGGTTGCCCAGTCTTCAGTAAAGCAATGTAATACACCATGCGTCGATTTTTCCGCACGGATAATATCTACTGTATCTTGCTTGGCAGCACGGGTATGTACCACCACAGGTTTTTTTACAGCTTGTGACGCATGAATATGCCGTGCAAAACAGGCTTTTTGCTCTGCGACAAAATCGGTACTGTGAAAATAGTCCAAACCTGTTTCGCCCAAAGCCCAGACTTTGTCTGCTTGTGCTAAAGCAATCAGTTGCTCGGTGGTGGCACGCGCCATATTTTCAGCATTTTCACAAGGATGCACACCCACGCTATAACCAACATCGGCATGGCGTGCTGCAATTTTTGACAATGCAATATGATCGTCTAAATCGACAGAGATACCCATAATTTTAGACACACCCGCTAGGCGTGCCTGTGCAATTGCTGCATCTAAGTCACCATCATAAGGGCTTAAATCCAACATCGTTAAATGACAATGTGTATCTACAAACACGATTTTTTCCTAAAAGCAAACAACCTACATAGTGTAACTGTTACGGTTGTCAGACTTAAGCCCCGCAAGGATTCTTTCGGCTTCAGATTTGTAATAAACGCCTTTTTCACCGCTCAGTTGAATGCCAAAGCCCTGCAATTTGATGCCGTTTTGCTTTTGCGAAATCCAGATGACTTTTCCTGTAAGTGGAATTTTTTGTGATTGTTCAGGCAAAGTTGCAAGCACGAAGATTTCTTCACCCATTTTTACAGGTTGTTTTGAGGGTACAAATAAGCCACCGCCCACAACGTATGGCATATAACTTAAATATAGCGTTTCGACATCAGGAATATTGGCCTGAATAATACCGCCCATACGTGGTTGCATCATGTTCCCCTTAAATATTCATCAACTTAATACATAATTGATCAAGCACTAGATTACTTTGCACGTTTTGCTCAAGCATTGGCTTGGCTTGCTGTAATTCTGCATATAAACCAAACAGACTTTCTAAGTCATATTGTTCAGCCAAATGCTGCAAAGCGGTGCTTAAATCCAAATTTTTAATGCTTTGATTTAGCTTGACACAAATTAAATCACACAACAAGTATTCAAACATCTGACTAAAATCAGTAAAGCTCAGCGCCTTGTTCCACTTGGTTGCGATTGCCATCGGCATATTTTTTTGCGTTACCAGTTTAGACCAGTCTTTGAGAAAATCTGTACGCTGTTCTAGCCATTCTGTCTGTGCCAACTGCAAAGCCTGCAACGGCATTTGATTAGACAAATTCATCAACAATTGCTGTTTGTCTGCATCTAAATCGGGCAAATGCTGCTGCAAATATGCCGTAGCCTGTGCAGCATCAATACGGTCTAAAGCAAAATGCTGCAAACGGCTACGAATGGTTGCAGGTAATTTAAGATAATGATCTGCCAGCAAAATAATCACGATGCGATCACCCGGTTCTTCGAGGGTTTTCAGCAACGCATTGGAAGATGCAATATTTAAGGCTTCAGCAGGTTCAATCACAATCACCCGCCAGCCATCTACCGTTTGCTGGACAAAAGGTAATAAATCACGGATCTTCTCGATCTTAATTTTCGCGTTTTGCTTTTTATTCTCTTCATCGGTGCTGATATAGACATAATTCGGATGTGTATCTGATTTTAACCACTGACAACTGCTACATTCACCACAAGGCTGTGACTGCACATCACGCTGTTGGCATAAAATCCAAGCCACAAATTGCTGTGCAAAGGCTTCTTTACCACAACCCTGTTTGCCAAAAAACAATAAACCATGCCCCATTTTGGGAAATCGCCCTGTCAGGTTTTCCCAAACTTGTTGCTGCCAAGGATATACTTGTCCAATTACATCACGTTGCATGGTCGGTGATTCACTTACTCAAAATGGGCAATATCCATTGCATTTAAACGGTCTAAGTCTGCTTGGGTATCTACACCCGGTGGTAAATTGGCTTCTGCAACTGCAATGGCAATACGATGTCCATTTTCCAAGACACGCAATTGCTCTAGGCTTTCCAGCTTTTCCAATGTTCCCATTTCCCAAGTCACATATTCTTGCAGCAATTCCACACGGTACGCATACAAACCTAAATGGCGATACGCATGTGCATGCAATTGTGGTGTCGCTGCTTTCGCACCATCGCGGTCATAAGGAATCGTGGCACGGCTAAAATACAAAGCCTGATTGTGTTTAGACATGACCACTTTAACAATGCTGTCGCGAGTAAATTCATCTAGTTGCTGAATCGGCTCACATAGCGTAGACATCGAGCATTCAGGTTGAGCTTCTAACAACTGCGCCACTTGTTGCACCAATTGCGCAGGCAAAAGTGGCTCATCGCCCTGCACATTGACGATAATATCGTTTTTATCCCAACCTTTAATGCGCGCCACTTCACTTAAACGATCTGTACCTGATGGATGGTCTGCCGAAGTCAGCACTACATCTACACCTTCGGCACGGCATAATTCTGCAATACGAGCATCATCGGTCGCCACACACAAGTCATCAAAACCTGCCACTTTTTTTGCCTGATCAACCACACGTAAAATCATGGCACGACCATGAATTTCCAGTAAAGGTTTGCCTGGCAGGCGTGAACTAGCATAACGTGCAGGGATAACAATGTGCTTCATAATTTTCCTTATCATGGTCTTTCAGGCAGGTTTAAACCCAATTGTTTCAATTGTTGATGTAAGGTGACATAGCAGGCCGATGACAATACTGCATCTACAGGTACAACCCAAATTTCACGCTGAAAATCTGGATATTGTTTTAACAGAGGCAATAACTTTACTGCATCTTTTTCTGTGGTAATAATCGGTTGCGAATCTTCAAACTGCAAATCGGTAATTTCATAGTCATGGTGGTCTGGAAACTCATGGCATTGAAATTGGGTCACACCCATCGACTCTAAAGTTTTATAAAACCGCTCAGGAAAGCCAATGCCCACGACAGCATAAAAATTTTGGGTCGGATCAAAAATTAATTCTTGTGCGGGATGCAATAAGTATGGCGCTGCAACGGCCAAATGCATATTTAATTCAGAACTCGGTTGCGCTGCATGTTCAATCACCGTGGCATGCTCTAATCGAGATTTTGGTTCACGCAAATAACCTTCGGGCAATATTTTCTCGTTACCCAAACCACGATTATTATCTAAAACAATCCATTCCAATTGACGGTTTAAAGCCAAATGCTGCAAACCATCATCACTAATAATTAAATCCAATTCATGCTGTGCAAGTAACAATTCAATACTTTTTTGACGATTTGGCCCCACAGCCATCGGTACGCCTGTAGATTGCACAATCAAAGTCGGTTCATCGCCCACTACGTCAACATTAGCGTCAATGCTGACATAGGCTGGAAATGGGCCTTTTCCGCCATAACCACGGCTAATCACGCCAACACGAACATCTAAACTTTGTAGATATTTGACCAAGTGAATCAGCAAAGGGGTTTTGCCGCTGCCACCCACAGTAATATTGCCAATCACCATCACAGGTACGGGCGCGGTATAAGCGGTTTTAATACCTGAACGATATAAATTTTGATTGAGCAAACTCACACCACGGTACAATAAAGACAAGGGTCTAAGCACAACCAGCCATTTGGCCTGTTGCTGCCAAGCGTCCTGAATAAATTGTGCCAAAGCCATGAGTTAATGTTCCTCGAAGTTACGTTGATGCAACTGGAAGTACGCGCCTTTTTGCGCTATGAGTTCCTGATGAGTTCCTTGTTCTAAAATACGCCCCTGATCCATCACCACAATACGGTCAGCATTTTCAATGGTAGATAAACGGTGTGCAATGACAATGGTGGTACGGTCTTGCATGGCCGCATCAAATGCACGTTGAATAAAGTATTCAGATTCATTGTCTAAAGCACTGGTGGCTTCATCTAAAATTAAAATCGGTGCATTTTTCAAGATTGCACGTGCAATGGCAATACGCTGTCGCTGACCACCCGACAAATTCAAACCTTGCGCACCTAATGCTGTGTCGTAGCCTTGCGGTAAAGCCATAATAAAGTCATGTGCATAAGCCGCTTTGGCTGCAGCAATCACTGCTTCATCACTCGCACCTTCAAGCTGACCATAGGCAATATTTTCACGCACTGTACGGTTAAACAATACCACTTGCTGATTGACCATAGCAATTTGTGAACGCAGGCTATTCAGCTCAATGTCACGAATATCATGCTGATCAAACAAAATTTGCCCTGAAGATACTTCCTGAAAACGTACCAACAGATTGACCAATGAGGTTTTACCCGCACCTGAACGACCGACCAAAGCCACTGTCTCGCCTGCTTTGACATCTAGATTGAAATCATGAATGGCATGGTGTCCATCGGAATACACCAAATTCACATTTTTAAATTGCAAATTGCCTTTTAGGTCTGGTGTAAGCGTCCCGTGATTGTCTTCTTCAGGCATATCGAGCAATTCAAAAACCGAATGCGCTGCTGCCAAACCGCGTTGTAATTTTTCATTAATATCGGTAAGGGCTTTAATTGGTTTGCTCAACATACCTGCGGCAGTAATGTAGGCTACAAACTCGCCTGCTGAAATATCACGTAGAATTTCTGGGCGTAAGGCAATCCAGATAATAATTGCCAAAGCAATGGACATAATGAACTGCACCACAGGGCTGTTCAATTGCTGCACTGCCACCATCTTTAAACCACGACGCAGGTTTTCTAAAGAGTTTTCTTTAAATCGGCTTTGTTCATAGGTCTGACCACCAAAACCTTTGACGACCAAATTACCATTCACCGTTTCTTGCACCACGTGGTTTACATCCCCCATGGTGTCTTGTACTTGAATAGATAAACGACGCATGCGTTTTGCAGCTTTACGAATCAGCAAGCCAATTAATGGGCCAAATACCAAAATACAGAGGGTCAAACGCCAGTTGGTATACAGCAAATAGCCGAGCAAGCCGAGTGTAATCAAACCCTGTTGTACCAATGTACGCAGCGATTCTGTAGATGCAGCGGTCAACTGCTCTACGTTATACATAATTTTGGCAGTAATGTGCCCACTGGTATTATCTAAGTAATACTGTGCAGGTAAACGCAGCAATTTAGCAAAGACTTCCTGACGGATATTGAATACCAAATTACGTGAAATCACTGCGGTATAGTAACCGCCAATAAAAGTTCCCAAACCACGGAAAAACATCAGTGCAATGACTAATAGCGGAAATAGTGTGGTGAAAGATTGGTCACGCTCCTGAATGGCATTAATAATTTTTTCCAAGAGTTTTGCCACAGATACTTCTGTGGCTGCATTAATGGCGAAACCGATAATCACCAAGATTGCCAAGCCCCAAAATGGGAGCAAATATCTCAGAAGACGGCGATAGACCTGTAAATCCTTCTTCACTAATAACCTCGAGTTGGGACTTTCGTACTGATATTGATGTTGACGAAACCAAGTTGTCCTGCGACATCCATCACTCGAATCACATCTTGATGAGTGGCTTTGGCATCTGCAGCAATGATAAACATTAAATCGTGTCGATCTTGAGAAATTTGTTTAATTGCTGTGCTTAAATCTGCCACTTCCTTAGTCGAAAGTGCCTGACCATTGACAGAATAATGCCCTGAAGAATCTACCACGACTTCAATTTTATGTTCATAAGATTTTGGTGGTACGCCTTGCGCATCTGGCAAAGTTAAATTCATACGGCTAAATTGGTTAAATGTGGTCGAAAGCAACAAAAACACCAAGATGAACAGTAAACAGTCAATCATTGGAGTCAGGTTAATATGAATATCTTCAACTTGCGAGCGTTTGAATTTCATAAACTCACCTTAGCTTACTTTTTTCACATCTTGCACATCCGCATCAAGCTGATGAGGTTGACTCTGATGAAATAATCCTGCGTGAAACAAAGTCGCTTGCTGCTCTAACTCAGCAGTATATTCTTGCACCAAACGCTGAAAATAACGATAGGCAAATAAGGCTGGAATTGCAATTAACATACCTGCAGCAGTGGTAATTAAGGCTTTAGAAATCCCTGGAATCATTAAGGTTGGATTACTTGCACCCACATCAATCACTAAAAATGATTCAATAATCCCAAGCACTGTACCCAATAAACCCAATAATGGCGCAACTGCACTGAGCGTACCCAAGAAGTTGATATTTTTTTCTAAATAACCAATTTCTTGTGAAGCTGTCGCTTCCATTTGTGCACGCGCATAGTGTTCTGATTGTTGTTTGTTACGCGCACCCGCCTCAAAAATACGGCCTAATGTACTGTTTTTTAAGTTGGCACTTTGATTCAGTTGTTGCAACACAGTCGCTAAACTTTGCCCGCGGTTGAGCAACAACGCATTGGGCAAAATACCTGCTCTCTTTAAACGCATAAAACGCTCAATGGTAATTGCAACGGTAAATACCGAGCACAATACCAACGGCAGCATCAGCCAGCCACCTGCTTTTACCAATTCCCACATTCGCTTTTCCCCAATAAAATACGAATTAAAATTAATCGGACAGGCAAATATTTAAAATACCATCCAGCTCTTCCAGAGAGTGATAACTGATGGTCAATTTGCCCTTACCTTGCTTGTTATAATCAATTTTAACATCTGCACTAAAACGCTCAGAAAGACGTTGCGTGAGTTGTTGAATATCAGGCGCAATAGCCGTTTTCGGCTTTTCTTGTTTTGGCGCATTAAAGTCACGTACCAACTGTTCGGTTTGACGTACCGATAAATTCTTTTCAATTACATGCTGCGCGACTTTGAGCTGATCTTTAGCTTTCAAAGTTAAAATAGCACGTGCATGACCCATATCTAGCAAGACTTGCTGCATCAACTCTTTAACAGGCTCAGCCAAAGTGAGTAAACGCAATAAATTACTGACCGTGGTACGTGCTTTACCTACTGTTTCGGCAATTTCTTGATGACTCAAGCCAAACTCATCGTGAAAGCGTTGCAGCGCCATTGCCTGATCAATCGGATTAAGATCTTGGCGCTGAATGTTTTCAATTAATGCCAAAGCAATCGCGACCTGATCGGTCAAATCACGCACAATTGCTGGAATTTCAGTTAAACCAGCCAACTGTGCAGCACGCCAGCGACGTTCACCTGCAATAATTTCATAAGGATGTAGTTCGTCATCAATAGGACGAATCACAATTGGCTGCATTACACCATGTTTTTCAATAGATGCCGCCAGTTCCTGCAAATCTTGTTCTTGAATAAAACGACGCGGTTGATATTCACCACGTTTTAATAAATTGACATCAATTTTTTTGAGCTGACCATGATCTAAAGATTGCACTTCAAGTTGTAATTTTTCTTTCTGGATTGACCCCAATAAGGCATCCAAACCACGACCTTTGGCTAATCCGCGTTTTTTTGTGGTCATGCTTTACTTCCTTTTTTCACTTTGCTTTTTTTCAACATTTCAGCTGCTAAATTCAGGTAGGCAACTGCACCCTTCGAGCTTTTTTCAAAATAAATGACGGGTAAACCGTGTGCAGGTGCTTCTGCCAAGCGTACATTACGCGGAATCACGGTATCGTATAATTTTTTACCAAAATAGTGCGATAATTCTTCAGACACGTCACGGGTTAAGGCATTGCGCGCATCATACATGGTGCGTAATACACCAATAATTTCTAAATCAGGATTGAGTGCTTGTTGAATACGGTCAATGGTTTGCGTCAGGTCAGCCAAACCTTCAAGTGCATAATATTCGCACTGCATTGGAATGATTACACTTTGCACTGCTGCTAAAGCGTTTACTGTAATTAAGCTTAAACTTGGTGCACAGTCGACAATAATATAATCAAAGTCTTTGGCAACTTCTTGCAAGGCATTGCGCAAAATAAACTCACGCCCCTCTTGCTCAGCAATCACCAATTCAACCCCAGCCAAATCACGATTGGCACCCAAAACTTTATAACCAACTTCTGCCTTGCTAATTGCAGTTTCAATCGGCACTTCGCCCAACAATACATCGGTCACTGAATACAGCAAATCATTTTTTTGAATGCCTGAACCCATGGTGGCATTGCCTTGTGAGTCCATATCGACCAATAAAATGCGCTTTTTCAAAACAGCCAAAGATGCTGCCAAATTTACTGCGGTTGTGGTTTTTCCGACACCACCTTTTTGGTTCGCAATCGCAATAATTTGTGCCATGATCACCCCAGTCCTTTGAAAATTAGATACGTTTTAATAAAAGTAAATGACGTTGTTCGTCTAAGCGCGGAACTTTAAGCTCGATAATTTCACAGCTGAATTCATCTTTCAATGCCTCTACTTCATCGGCAGGAATCAAACCTTTCATAGATGCAATAATACTTTGCTCATGCATAAATGGTTTTGACGCGGCTACAAAGTCAGTTAAAGATGCAAAAGCACGACTGGTAATTACATCAAACTGACCTAACTCGCGGATGCTGTCTTCATTTTCAACACGGGTCTGAACTGCCACGACGTTTTTCAGTTTTAAATCGGCAATAAACTGTTTTAAGAAACGAATCTTTTTACCATTCGAGTCCAATAACACGCAATCGCGCTCAGGCTGACACAAGGCAATAATCATGCCCGGCATACCACCGCCAGTACCAATATCCAGTAAACGACCTGCAGGCAAATCTTTGAGGATGCTCAGACTATCTAGCAAATGCTTCACTAGCATTTCTTTCGGGTCACGAATTGCAGTGAGGTTGTACGCTTTGTTCCATAGCACCAAAGCATCTTGGTATTTGAGTAATAAATTTAAAGCCTCATCACTGAGCTCTAAACCTAAAGCCTGACTACCTTGCTTGAGTTCCTGAAAAAACGAATGCATCACAATTCACATCTCGAAAAAGTTAATGGAAGTATACCGATTTATAGTTGCAGTCATAGGGGCGAATGCTTAGTGAATATGCACTTAAGCGTACACACCCTGCTGAATTTGTTGATCTAGCGTATTTAATCGTTCAGGAGTGCCAACATCCACCCAAACACCCTGCAATTTCTGTGCAGAAATTTTTTCTTGCTGCATGGCTTGTTTGAGCAATGGCGCAAGCGGACGTTTGCCCGATTCCAAACCGTTAAACATTTGCGGATGCATCACCGCCACGCCACTATAAGTCAGATTTTCACCTGAGCGTGCTTGCTCAAAAGTATAGGCTTTGTTTGCAGCCAAAGTGAAATCACCTTGCGGATGCTGCACAGGGTTTTCCACCAAAACCAAATGTGCCAAGTCGTCTTGAAGCTGCACATTTAATAGTGGCGCAAAATCCATGGTGGTCCAAACATCGCCATTCACCAATATAAAAGGTTCATTGCCCAATAATGGCAACGCATTGATGATGCCACCTGCAGTTTCTAAGCCTTCGCCTTCATGCGACCACAAAATTTTCACACCAAATTGCGAACCATCACCCAAAGCATCTGCAAGTTTTTCACCCAACCATGCCGTATTGATGACAATTTCCTGCACACCCATCTTTTGTAATTTTTCGATGTGCCACACAATTAAAGGCTTACCACCGACTTCCAATAATGGCTTAGGTGTATGCAACGTTAAAGGACGCATACGATTACCCATGCCTGCAGCAAGAATCATGGCTTTCATTTAGGCAACCACCTCATACTGACCATATTTGGCTGTAAATTTTGGCATTACTGTCGTGTGAATAAAGTGCATAAATGGTTGTAATTCTGGATAAGGTTTACTTTCTTCAAGTAAATACCACATTACGCGCGGTAAATCCTTGAGATAACCCGATTTACCATCACGCTCAAATAAACGCACAAAAATACCTAAAATTTTGATATGACGCTGAATCGCCATCATATCGGCATCTTTTTTAAATTGTTCAAAATCACGGTCTTGCTTAGATGCTGCCGGCAACAAGTCATAAAACATTTTAAACCAGCGATACACACGCTCAGCATTCCACTGTACATAAGCATCACGCGTAATTGAAATCAGGTCATAGGTGTCTGCACCAATCACTGCATCCTGAAAATCGATTACACCTAGCTCGGTATCATCATTAATTTTCATTAAGTTACGACTATGAAAATCGCGATGCACAATCACTTGTGGCTGAGCCAAAGCGGCATTGGCCAAAATTGCAAATGTACGTTTAATTAATGCACTTTCTTCAGCCGTTGGCTGAATCTGTAAGGCAGGCAATAACCAATCGGTGAGTAACTCCATTTCACTGATGAGTTTGTCATAGGAATATTCAGGGAAATGTGCCGTACCATCAATATCTTGTAATTGAATTAACTGCTTAAAACACTGCGCATAGTAGTCATCTACAGTCTGATCATTCAGCAAGGTAGATAATAAGACATCACCAAAATCTTCAAGCAACAAAAAGCCTTGTGTCAGGTCTTTGGCTACAATTTTTGGCACGCGCACGCCAAGGGCAGCAAAAAATTCATCAATCGTCACAAAAGGACCACAATCTTCTTTTTCTGGTGGTGCATCCATGAGCATAAATGTTTTATTATTCAACTTGATTCGTGCGTAACGACGAAAACTTGCATCGCCTGCTAAAAAATGAGTTTCAAATTGATCTGAACCAAGTACAGATGTTATCCATGTTTGTATCAATTGTTCGCGTTGTGTATTCATTTGCAATAAATTCTAATACAGGCTGAGTTTTTAAAGTGCTAAGTGTAGCTACTTCTGCGCTTTTTCTCTATGATGCGACAATAATTAATTGCGATTAAGCATTCTTGGTTGATGAGATAAATGAAGCATCAGTTTAAATTTAATCCTTTAGCGACTGCGGTCTTAACTCTGTTATGTGGTCACTCTGTTTCCAGCTATGCGCAGACCACAGATCAGACTTCATCTGTCACAAATCTCAATAACCAGCAGCTTAAACACACCATTCAGGAAGCTTATCCTGGGCAGCAGTTCTTTGAGCAATATTATGTTGATAAAGCTGCACCTGAAGCACAACAACAATTTGGGCACACTCAAAGTTCTGCCTATTGTGAAGGTGCATGGCTAACGCCAATCAGCTCAAGCACCGTTGCCGTAGATGCTGCAGAAGCGACCTCTACCGTTACTGCCGATTATGGTCACTATGACCCAAATGGCGATTCCGTCTTGGAAGGCAATGTCCTGATTGACCAGCAAGGCCGTCAAATTCGCGCCGATAAAATTACCATTGATCAAACCCAAACCTTTGCCAAAGCCGAAGGTCGTGTACAAATGGCACAAGCTGGTTTACTTGCGCAAAGTGATGAAATTAACTACAACCTTAAAACTCAGCAAGGCGATTTAAATAACAGTTTTTATATTGCTGAAAAACAGCATGCGCATGGCATGGCAGAAAAAATTGCACGTACCTCAACCAATACCATGGTACTCAATAACGCCACCTACAGCACCTGCCCACCCGAGCAAGCGCCAACCTGGAAAATTCAAGCCAATGAAATTAAGCTGAATCAGGAAACGGGACGCGGTGAAACACGCGGCACCAAATTGTATGTGAAAAATGTACCAGTTTTAGCTGTACCCTACTTCAATTTCCCAATTGATGACCGCCGTACCACAGGTATTTTGACGCCTAGTTTTGGCTTTACCAATGATGGTGGTGTCGAGCTGTCTGTGCCTGTGTATTTAAACCTTGCACCGAATTTTGATGCAACCGTTAGCCCGCGTTATATTGCCGATCGTGGCGCGATGCTAGAAGGTGAATTCCGTTATTTAACTGAAAATTTTGGTTCAGGTAAAATTTGGGGCGGTTATTTAGCATCGGATGCCAAATATGATGACCAAGACCGTAAAGATCTACATTTTTTACACGGCTGGCAAATTAACGAGCAATTTTCAACCAACCTAGAATATAACTATGCATCGGACAAAGACTACTTTGCCGATTTAAATAACAACCCGAACTCTAAAACCGACCTGAATTTACGTCGTGCTTGGGAGTTGAATTATCGTAACGGTATACCGGGTTTAAAAGCACAGCTCAAAGTTGAGGATTTCCAAACCCTGGATAAGACGATTCCATCTGTAGATCGCCCTTATGCACGCCTACCACAATTTTTATTGAACTATAAAACAGGTAATCCTCAAGGCTTCCAAGTCGAATTTAATAACGACACGGCTTACTTCCAAAAAGATCTAGCTGCGCAAGATGGGGAACCAAGTGGTACGCGTATTTATAATGACTTTGCAGTGCGTTACAACTACCGTAACCCGTGGTCATTTGTGATTCCAGAAGTATCGTTACGCAACATCAACACCTTCTATGATAAAGAAACTCTAAGTACAGACACGTATAAATCTTCAAGTAAAAGTGAGTCGGTTACTGTTCCGCAATTCACTTTAGACACAGGGATTACCTTTGAAAAAGATGGTCGCTTCTTGCAAACCATTACCCCGCGCGCGTTCTATGCCTATGCACCGTACCGCAATCAAAACGACCACCCAAACTTTGACTCTGCAACAGCTTCGATTAATTATGACCAGTTGTTCAGTCCAAACCGTTTCTATGGTCATGACCGTTTAGAAGACAACAACTTTTTGTCTTTGGGTTTAAACTATAGCCTATTTGATGAAATTGGTTTGGAACGCCTTAGAGCAGGAATTGGTCAAAGTTTTTACTTTGAAGATCGTCGTGTCACGCTGGATAATACCGAAGACGAATTTAATACGGAAAACCGTACTGGGCCAATTGTGAGCTTAACCAGTCAGCTAAGTCAAAACCTCAGTGTGGGTGCCAATGCTGCATGGATGTCAAATGGCGACAATGCACAGCGCAGTGTCAATATGCTTTACACGGGTGATCAAGGCAACTTATATAGCTTTGGTTATATTAACCGTCGTGTTATTCCAAACCGTCAAGATCATTATGATCAAGTTGTGGCATCGTTTATTCAGCCGATTCACAACAACTGGCGTATTTTAGGTCATGCGCAATACGACCTAGACCATAGCGTCGCCCGTGAATATTTGCTAGGGGTGAATTATGAATCTTGCTGTTGGGGCATTTCAGTCTATGGACGCTCTTACTATAACGACTTGGATGATGTGACGGATGCGGGCGTTAAACCCAAACGTGCCATTATGGCAGAGTTAAATTTAAAAGGTTTAGGCAGTTTCAATAATAAACTTGCATCTTTACTTGAAAACCGTATTTTAGGTTTTAATAAAATTAATCAATCTTGGACACAACGTTAATGAAAACAGAACAGTTAAAACGATTTTTAAAAGCATCAACCTTAGCACTTTGCATGACAGCAGCGCTGCCTGCATTTGCTGCGAATGATCAAATTGTGGCTGTAGTTGACAATAGTGTCATTTTAAAAAGTGATTTAGCGCAAAGCGTGGTTGAACTCAAACAACAACTTGAGATGCAAAAGCGCCCTGTTCCACCACAACACATTTTAGAACAACAAGCTTTAGAACAACTGATTGTACGCCAAGCGCAATTAGAGCAAGTCAAACGCTACAACATTAAAGCTGATGAAAAATCTTTAAATGAAGCAGTTTTAAAAGTTGCACAGCAAAATGGCGCAAACAGCCTAGAAACTTTTCAGCAAAAATTAGATAAATCTGCACCAGGCAGTTATGCGTTTTTACGTAACCGTATTGCTGAAGATTTGGCAATGAATCGCTTACGTCAGCAAGTCGTAATGTCACGTATTCAAATTAGCGACCAAGATGTTGATAATTTCCTGAAAACACCACAAGGTCAGGCTGCCTTAGGCAATCAAGTACATATTTTGCATGTGCGTGTTTCTGGAGCAGAAAATGCCGCACAAGTTGCGCAACAAGTCAAAGCTGAATTGGCGCAGAACAATGACATTCAAGCCATTAGTAAAAAATATACAGGCAATGGTGTAACCGTTCAGTCTGCAGACATGGGTTTACGTAACTTGACCGATATTCCCGCGGAACTTGCTGCACGTATTACGCCATTAGATGTGGGGCAAACCAGTGAACTGATTGAAGTCCGTGATGGTATTCATGTCGTAAAATTACTGGAGCGCAAAAGTACTGAGCAACGTGCACTAGTTCCACAATATCAAACTCGACATATCTTGATTCAGCCAAGTGAAGTCGTAAGCCCTGAAAATGCGAAACACATGATTGACAGTATTCACAACCGTTTAAAAGCGGGTGAAGACTTTGCAACCTTAGCAGCGACGTTCTCTAATGACGCTGGCTCTGCACGTGATGGCGGCAGTCTAGGCTGGGTGAATCCTGGCGTGATGGTGCCAGAATTTGAAAATCAAATGAAAAATACTGCAAAAGGTGAAATTAGCGCACCATTCCAAACCCAGTTTGGTTGGCATGTACTGCAAGTGACCGATACACGCCAGCAAGATATGACTCGTGAATACCAAGAACGTATGGCACGTCAAATACTAGGTGAACGCCAGTTTGATACTGAATTGGATAGCTGGTTACGTGAAACACGTAACAATGCTTTTGTAGAAATTAAAGACCCAAGCTTAGACCGCAAGAAAAACTAAGCTTAAGTTTTCTGCTATTTCCAAAATTAAAACCAGTGTAGCAACACTGGTTTTTTATGCTTTTTTACCATATGCACTTCATCTTAGCCACTACCAAAATACGACTTTGATAAAAAAACCATAGACATAAAAAAACCTCTCATTTCGAGAGGTTTTTTAAGAAGATCAATTAACGGTTGTTATCGTCTTCTGAAGATTCTTCAAATTTAGAATCGTTGTCAAAACCGCCAGTTGCTTGACCGCCACCGAAGCCACCTTGACCACCGAAGCCACCTTGACCACCGAAGCCGCCGCCTTGACCACCGAAACCACCGCCTTGACCACCAAAGCCACCTTGACTACCGAAACCGCCACCTTGACCACCAAAGCCACCACCTTGACCACCGAAGCCGCCTTGACCACCAAAGCCACCACCTTGACCACCGAAGCCACCGCCTTGACCGCCAAAGCCAGCGCCTTGACCACCAGCAGGTGCACCAGCAGGACGTGGATTACGTGCAGGAACAACTGTAGAAATTGCATGTTTGTAAACCATTTGGCTTACCGTATTTTTTAATAAAACAACATACTGGTCAAAAGATTCAATATGGCCTTGTAGCTTAATACCGTTCACAAGGAAGATAGAAACAGGAATACGTTCTTTACGGAGAGAATTCAAGAACGGATCTTGTAAAGTTTGACCTTTAGACATGTTATAACTCCAAAAATAATTAAAAATCAGCGCAAAAACTATCTCTATTTTTCAATTAAAAATTATAAAAAAGACAGTAGGTAAATTTTGCTTTATCCGTAACAGTTTCGCAAGTCTTCTTGAGCCTGCTTTATCGTAAAATATGTGTGAAATTTATGCGATTCTTGCAACGATCTGAGCCAAGTATATTGACGTTTCGCGAGTTGTCGTGTCGCGAATAGCGCCTTATCCTCCATTTCCTGCATTTTTTCGCGACTTTCATCACCGTTTTGCAAAAACTCTAAAGCTTGACGATAGCCAACTGAACGCATAGAGGGTAAATTAGCATCTAAATCGTAATTTTCAATAAGATGTCGCACCTCATTCAAAAAACCCATTTCCCACATAATCTCTAAGCGTTTTTGAATACGCTGATGTAATTCTACCCGATCAGGCATCAAGGCGTGGTTATGAAAAGTGTAACGATATGGTACATTTTTGGGTTGTTCCGCCTGAAGCTGGGTAATTGGCGTTCCTGTTAATTTATAAACTTCTAGTGCACGAATAATACGTTGTTTATCTGATACCTTAAATTTTTCACCCGCCAGTGCATCTACTGCACACAACTCTGCATAGACCGCTTCCCAACCTTCGCGTGCAGCTTTATCTTCAATTTCTGCACGGACGTCGTAATTGGCACTGGGTAAATTGGAAGATAGTCCTTCAAGCAAAGCTTTAAAATACAGCATGGTTCCACCCACTAAAATTGGGGTTTTGCCACGCGCGTGCATATCATCAATTAAGGCACAAGCATCTTCCACAAACTGTGCAGCAGAATAAACTTCAAGCGGGCTGATAATATCAATCAAATGGTGCGGATAACGCGCCTGCTCCGCTTTAGTCGGCTTGGCTGTACCAATGTCCATATCTCGATAAACCAGCGCAGAATCGACTGAAATTAGCTCAAAATGACCTAGTTCATAGAGTTCACATGCCAAAGCAGTTTTACCACTTGCAGTTGGTCCCATTAAATTGATGACCGGCAATTGATTTGACATGTAACGCTACTCTCCTCGAGCAAAAAGTTTATCTAGTTGTGCCAATGGAAAGGCACGCCAAGTCGGGCGACCATGATTACATTGGCTAGCAAATTCGGTTTGTTCCATTTGACGCAATAAGGCATTCATTTCAGAAAGACTTAACATCCGATGTGCACGTACTGCACTATGACATGCCATTCCCGCCAAAATATGATCACGCTTTTGCAACAAGGCTTGCGCCTCATCATTCGGATCTAAATCATCAAGTAATTCAGGAATTAATTCGGCAAAATCTGCCTTATGCAAAATCGCGGGCACACCGCGCACAATGACCTGTTCATCGCCATATTGGTCTATTTCCAAGCCCAGTCGTGCCAATTGTTCTTTTAAATCATCCACCCGCATGGCTTGCATGCGGCTAATGCTGATAACTTTGGGGATCAGCAATTGCTGCGAAGTCCAAAACTCAGGTTTATCCCAAGCGGCTTTCATCTGTTGCAACACAATTCGTTCATGGGCGGCATGCATATCTACAATAATCAAGCCTTCACTGTTTTGCGCCAGAATGTAAATACCATGCAATTGCGCAATTGCAATGCCGAGCGGATGCTCATCCACCGCAGGTGTTGTGTTTGTTTGCGTAAGATTGGCTGAGTCTTGATCTAGATCACGTAAAGGCGCGAGATAGCTTTTTAAAGCATTGTTGAGCTGTTGCGAACCTTGATAATTACTCTGCACAGGTCGGTTATATTGAACTGTCTGCGGCTGACTCTGATTAAAATCGGTAAGTAACTCACTTCCCGCTTGTGAAGCGGGCTGCATCGTGTACGCATCTACTGCATCGTCAGCGGAATTGTAAGGATTTGCCTCGGCATGTTTGTGCAGTAAAAATTGTTCCTGATAACGCGGTTGCACCACATAAGGCGCAGCTTGTTCGACAGGATCAGCTTTCATAGCAGTGGCTAAATCTGCTGTTGCAGTTTGAAATTGAGCTAAGGTTTCTTTGGCATAATGTCGTACAAACTCATGAACTTCTCGCTGATTTAAAAAGCGAATTTCATGCTTGGTCGGATGCACATTGACATCAATATTTTCAGGTTCTACTTCTAAAAATAGCAAATATGCAGCATGTTGATGTCCATGCAAAATACCTTCGTATGCCATACGCAAAGCATGGGAGATGGTCTTGTCTTTTACAATACGTCCATTCACATACACATACTGTAAATCGGCTTGTGAACGTGCATCGGAAGGATGCCCCAACCAACCCGATAAGCGCATGGTGACACTATCAGCATCAATCCAATAGGCATTTTCGACAAAGTTTCGTCCTAAAAGTTGCTGCACGCGCTGAAAACGCAATTCGCCACTGTCTGCAATGGGTAAATTCAGTTTGATGCTGTCGTTGTGTTCCAAAACAAAACGAATATCGAAATGTGTGAGTGCCAAACGACGCACAATTTCTTCAATATGTCCGAATTCTGTACCCGCTTTTTTCAGGAATTTACGTCGTGCAGGCACATTAAAAAATAAATCCTGTACCCGAATATGTGTGCCTTTTTGTGCAGCAACGGCCTGAATATCTTGATGGTCAAAGGCAGTGCCATTGACTTCGACCTGATAACCGACACCATCTTCAGTTTGGCTACTGACCAAAGTCAAACGCGATACTGCTGCAATTGATGCCAGTGCTTCACCACGAAAGCCTAAACTGACAATAGCATGTAAATCATCAGCCGTTTGAATTTTACTGGTCGCGTGACGAGTCACCGCCAAAGGCAAATCTTCAGCATGAATGCCACGACCATTATCAATAATTTCAATGAGTGTACTGCCGCCTTGTGCCACCCGAATAATTAGCTCGGTTGCACCTGCATCAATGGAGTTTTCTAGTAGTTCTTTGACCACAGAGGCAGGACGTTCAATCACCTCACCTGCAGCAATTTGGTTGGCTAAGGCAGGTTCAAGCGTGTGGATCCGACGTAGATTTAACACATCATTAGGCATGATTAAATTGTTGCTCCAAAGCTTGTTGTAATGCAACCGAAGACGAACTTAGCGTTGCAGTACGGCTTAATTCATCTTCCGATTTTTTAATTTCAATGATCAGGTCTGCGGGCGGAATTTCATCGCCACCTTTTGATGGCCATTCAAATAAAAACAAGGCATTTGGGGTTTCTAAATAATCACGAATGCCCATCAGCTCTAATTCATAAGGATCATTTAAACGATATAAATCAAAATGAAAAATATCTTGTCCTTGTATTTGATAAGGTTCCACCAAGGTGTAAGTCGGGCTTTTAACCGCGCCCTGATGCCCCAAATGCTGTAGAAAATAACGCGATAAAGTGGTTTTTCCTGCGCCTAAATCACCAATTAAATAAATCACACCCGACCGAAAATGCGTTGCCAAAACCTGCGCCAGATTTTGGGTATCTTGCTCATTATTTAAAGCCAAATTAAATGAATACTGCATAACGCTCACGACATGATTCAAAAGACCAATTATGATAGCATCGCACTGCTTTAAAGCCTATGTACTGATGGATAAAACTGTGTAAATGTGGACAATTTATAACAATTTTAGACAAGGCAATGAATCAAGATTGTTAAGCTTAGCACCCAAACTGCTTAGGCTATTTTCAATATGATGAAAAAGAAACTCTCCCACCTGAATATGAGCAATTTGCAGATGAAGTCGACTCATCCCAACACCTTTGTTCCACCCATGCTAGATGGTGTGAGCGCCAGCAAATTGCATTTACCCAAATTAAGCACACAGCCTGAATCAATTTTTCGTTATTTATGTGCCCAGTTTGCCCATATTTCTGCACAGGAATGGCTGCAACGCTTTGAGGATGGTCTGGTTTATGATGCCGAAGGCAAGCGTTTAGATTTAGATACACCTTATAGCGCACATCAGGATATTTTTTATTATCGTTTTTTAGCGCATGAAGTTGCAGTGCCTTTTCAGCATCAAGTTTTATTTGAAAATGAACACTTATTGGTTGTAGATAAACCACATTTTTTGACCATGAGCCCTACAGGGCAATATGTACAAGAAACCCTATTAGTACGCTTAAAAAAACAAACACAGAATGAGCAGCTCACACCTATTCATCGTTTAGACCGCGAAACTGCGGGTGTGGTGCTGTTTTCCAAACAACCAGAAACTCGGGCGGTGTATCAGCAATTATTTGCAGAACGTCAGGTGCAAAAAACCTACCATGCCATTGCGCCTTATCAAGCTAATTTGTCACTACCATGTACTGTGCAATTACGCATGGAAAAAGGTGAACCTTTTTATTTGATGCACGTCGTGGCAGGCACACCTAACAGCGAAACAGAAATTCGTTTGCTTGAACATAATCAAACATGGGCAAAATATGAATTAAAGCCTACAACAGGCAAGCAGCACCAACTGCGTGTGCATTTAAATAGCTTAGGTATTGCGATTAAGAACGACCCGTTTTATCCCATTTTACAGCACAAACAAGCAGATGATTTTTCTGCACCGCTACAATTGCTTGCCAAGCATTTAAGTTTTTTTGACCCGATTAGCCAGCAACAATTCCACTTTAGCGCACAGCAAGAATTGACATTGTAATATGTTTGTCATTACAAAATAGTGGATTTTCGTTGTAGTCATATTGAAATTACAAATGAATTGTTTACAATATTGCTAAAATTTAAATCTACTTCCTTCTATTAAAAATTATGAGAAAAACTGAAGTCTATCAAGTACGCTTGGACTCTCAAGAGAAAAAACAAGCCTTTGCTGTGTTTAAACAGTTGGGGATTACGCCTGCGCAAGCGGTACGTTTGTTTTTTAAGCAAGTCGTGCTGACTAAATCAATTCCCTTTTCAATTGAAAATCAGAATATTAATCTGGAACAATTGATTAAGTTACGCAAATTAAAACAAGAGCAAAAAGCAACGCTAGTGGATGCAACCCCAAGCAATGAAGCATCTGTAACTGGCAATAATAGTGTTGAAGATTTTGAACTGGATGATGAACATCTAGACTTGTTTGATGAACTCAATGCAATTTTGGGTGAAACTGACAAAAATTAACAGTGTTGCATTTTTAAACAATTCTTTAAAAATTTACTTTAAAAACTTAGCTATGCTTCATGCAAGGACAATAAAAAAGCATGGAGTATCGTAATGATTGTAAGACGTGCCACTTTAGAAGACTTAGACCAGCTTGCTGTATTGTTCGATGAGTATCGTCAGTTTTATGGTGCATCCTCGAATTTAAGCCTTTCAGCAGCATTCTTAAAACAGCGTTTTGAAAATCAGGAAAGTGTGATTTTCATTCATATCAAAGATCAAAAAATCACTGGATTTGTATTACTTTATTTAGGCTTTTCTTCGGTTGCCTGCTCGACCTACTATATTTTAGATGACGTTTATGTCACCCCTGTTTTTAGACGACAAGGTTCGGCCAAACAGCTCATTGATACTGCAATTTTATTTGCACGACATGAAAATGCGCTACGGATTAGCCTTGAAACACAGAAAAGTAATTACCAATCCCACCAATTGTATGAAAAGATGGGTTTTGTCAAAGATGATGAATTTCAAACCTATCACTGCTTTTTAAAATAGTCATCTGATCTGACGATTGCAGAGTTAGACAATGGATTTAAATTTAACCTAGCCCAAGCCATTGCTCATAAGCTATTGATGAAAGCTCAGCTAAACTCATGTTATTCCATACGGCTTTTTGCCAACTCGACATGTTCAGGGCTTAAATACATCCATTCACCCACATCTAAAGCCAAATCAGTCAAGTTTAATGCACCAACTTGCTGACGATGTAATTGTTCTACTTTATTGCCCACTGCTGCCAGCATACGTTTAACTTGGTGATAAACACCTTGATGAATGGTCATCTGCAATTCATGTTCAGCAAGCTGTTGTACCTCTGTTGCAGCAAATGTCCCTGATTCATTGCGCAATGCGACACCCTGCTCAAGTTGCTGGATTTGTGTTGCATTAATCGGGTCTGCGGTGTGCATAGCATACACTTTTGCCACATGCTTTTTAGGATGGGTCAATGCTTGTAAAAACTGTCCATCATCCGTCAGCAATAACAGCCCTGTGGTGTCCTGATCTAAGCGTCCAACACACTGCAAACCACGATTCAGCAATACATCATCAAACAAGTCAAACACACTAAAATGATGGGTCGCCTGATGCGAACACTCATAGCCTTGTGGTTTATGTAAGGCGATATAGACCTTTTCACGATATTGATAATTTTCCCCATACACCGAAAATTGCAAAACCGTTTCAGGCGCAATTTTTATCGCGAATTTAGGATTGGTCTGGGTTTCGCCCATAATGGTGACTGCACCATTTTTAATGAGTTGTTGGCAATGTTTACGTGATCCAAAGCCTTGTGATTGCAACATTTTTTCCAACAACATGATGAGCGACCTAATGATAAAAAGTATAAATATATTTGCTGCTATTCTAAACCAAATACACCGTAAATTCTGAACACATTGCGTACCTTGCCCGCTTGTAGTTCAAAACAGTTACAATAACTGCACTTTTCCAATTTATTTCCCCTTTTATGGATCACCATGCTCTCTCAATTAGACCTTAACCTGATGGTGCTGATCGTTCTACTCGCATGCGGTATTTTTAGCCAAAATACGGCTGTGACCATTGCCGCAGCAGTACTGATTATTTTTAGAATTACGCCGCTAAGTGAATTTTTCCCACTATTGCAGCAGCATGGCTTAAATCTGGGCATTATCATTCTCACCATTGGCGTACTGACACCCATTGCCAGTGGCAAACTTCCAGGCGAAGCAATTCTAAAATCTTTCCTGAGTTGGAAATCTTTACTTGCGATTGCAATTGGTGTTTTTGTGGCATGGTTAGGCGGGCGTGGTGTCAAGCTCATGACCAATCAGCCTGATGTGGTCGCAGGCTTATTGATTGGTACAGTCGCAGGTGTTGCTGTGCTACGTGGCGTGCCTGTGGGACCACTGATTGCAGCAGGAATTCTCACCTTGTTTATTGGCTATTCTTAACATAGATTTAGGGACGCTTGGTTTAGATGGTTTTGCTTGAATTCATCGTCTTGTATCAACCAATTTCAATAAAAACCATCCAAATCTAAGCCACTTTGCGAAACAAGATAGATGTTAATATCATTCCCATTGCAGATAAAACGGCCATTAAAATACCAACCCAAAGCCATGTTCCTGTGGCAGATACGATAGCTGCGACCACAGGCGGCAATAAAAATTGTGAAATTGCCGAGCACTGCAACACCAAACCTACGGTGGTACTAATCGCAATCGGTTGTGGTGCAAAATTAAGTACTTGCGCAAATACCACAGCTGCGACTAAACCACCAAATAAAGAGAAATGGATGACCAATAAAAACTGCACAATGAATGGTAAAACATCACGCAAAATATAAAAACTCAGTGCGCATAGCATCAATACCGCAAAACCCATTTGCATCAACACTTGCGCTCTCAGCCCACGCTGTAATAACAACCCACATACAAATGTACCCACCGCATTTGCCATTGCAACCATAGCTGTGAGCACACCTGCGGTTTGTAAAGATATTTGATATTGCTGATAAATGGTCGGCAAAAAACCCACCAAACTGAACCACTGCCCTGCATAAACACCAAAAACCAAAGCCAATATCCATGCGGGTGGATGGCTCAAAGTGCTTTTAATCAGTTCAAAGATGGCAATGGCTTGCGTGCTGATCTGCACACTCGGTACGGCTTTATAAATGATGATTGCGAGCGCAAAGGATAACAATCCCAAACACATCCACACGCCTTGCCAATCCAAGATGGGCAGTAAAAACGGCGTACTTAGTAAACCAATACCCATCCCACCGCCCATATAGGCACTCCACAGCCCCATTTTGGCAGGCAACTGCTCCACTGCAACCAGTTGACGAATAAATGCAGGGCCGCTGAGTGTAATCAGTAAAAAGCCAAAACCTTCAATTACACGCAGACTTAATAGTGCGGAAAAGCTATGTACAAAACCACCAACAAAACTTGCACCTGCCAATAAAGACAAACCCAAAAGTACACAGCGTTTTAAGCCAATTTTTGCGGTATAACTGCCTAGCAACAACGCCAAAGACATGCCCGCAGCTTGTACCAAAGACAGCAAAAAACCTGCCTGAACCAAACTAATTCCGAGTTCAGCTTGTAGGATGGGTACAGTCGGTGGCAACTTGCCAATATGCATTGCTGCCATAAAACCCGCAGCAACAATCCACAAATCCTTTGTCAGCCAACGTACCGAACTCACTGCGCTCTCCCTTAATTTTCGCAAGGCAAGCTTAGCAAGAACATCTCACTGTTTTTAGTGGAGATTTAGATGAGCTTAGTGTTTTTAGCGATAAATTAGCATTCTCTTTACGATGCTGATCGTACGATTTTTAACTTGAATAATACTGCGTGCGTTTTTGGGAAAATTTCTCTAATTGCTTCAAAAAGCCTTCAAAATAGCACTTTTCTTTTTCTTCGCTACGATAACCCGCATACAAGGTACGGCGTAATCCTCCCGCAGCAACGCAGTCTAAACGACGTGAAGTTACCCAGCCTTTTTGCTCATATTCATTCACCACCCAATCTGGCAATGCGCCAATCCCTCGCCCACTCGCCACCAGTTGAATCAACATTTGGGTTAAATCTGTAGTACGAATAGCTTTTGGCTGAATATTGGCTGGAATGAATAGCTTAGACATAATATCTAAACGGTGTTTATCGACAGGATAGGTAATCAGGGTTTCTTCTGCCAACTCCTGTACGGTAATGCGCTCGGCACGTACTAAAGGATGAGTATTTGACAACACCAAACGCGATTCATATTCAAAAATTGGAAAATATTCGATACCTTTTAAGGCAATCGGGTCTGCGGTAATCAATAAATCAAATTCTGCGTTTTGCAATAATTCATGCGGATTGGCTTCAAAACCTGAAGCAAAATCTAAATCTACATCAGGGTATTGCTGACGATATTGATTCAGCAGCGGCATCAACCAGTCAAAGCAACTATGACATTCCGAAGAAAAAATAATTCGCCCCGTTTGACCATGCACAATGCGGGTAATATCAGTTTGGGTGATTTGAATTTGTGGCAGGACATCATCCGCCAGTTTCAATAAACGCTGTCCGACATTGGAAAATGTCACAGGGCGACTACGACGGTTCACCACTTCTACGCCATACCAATGATCTAGTTCTTTGAGTTGATGAGAAATGGCAGATGGCGTCAGACATAAATCATTGGCGGCAGCAACCAAAGAACCATGTTCACGCAGGGCTGATAGCGTTTTTAAGTGGCGAATTTCAAGCATTGCTTGTTCCTAGTTTTTCAAGTTATTGACTGCATGTTTAGACCTAGGTCGCATTTTTATTTTGCAAAATAAGAAACAAAGCCAAACATGATTCAATTTAATAATGAATTAATTTAATCTTAGCATGTAAATAATGAGTTTTCTTCATCTTAGTTTTTATTCGATGATATTTACTACGAAATCAATACAATTCCATAAAAATAATATGGCTTTCAGCAAGCATGTTTTAGGCTTCCAACGTGCAGAGCCAAACTAGAATTGAAATTCTTAACCCAAGCCTCGCTTACTCCGACAACTTCTCTCCACAATGTGGGCAGTATTTATAAGGCTCCTGTTCTAAACGCAGCTCTTCTTCACGACGCTCACGAATTAACTGCAATAAAATATCTTGGGTTTGCTCAGTGGTTAAACCGACTTGTTTGCGTAAATCTTCAATTTTTTCTTGATCATTTAACAGATCAATCTCACTATTTTGCAATAGCTCTCTAAATTTCAACCCTAAATGCTGCTTACGTTGTTCAAGTTCGTTGGCTAAACCTGTGGCTAAAATACCTGCAGGCAATGCTGCCAAGCCGACACCCAATACCGTAATTAACGCACCTAAAATTCTGCCCCAAGGGGTAATTGGTGTGACATCGCCATAACCGACTGTGGTTAAAGTCACCACTGCCCACCACATCGAAGCGGGAATTGAGCTAAAGGCTTCAGGCTGTGCCTTGCTTTCCACCACATACACACCTGCGGCAGACATCACAATCATAATAGAGAGAATAAAAATGACTGCCTGAAATGATCCTTTTTCCCGTTCGATCACTCTTAATAAAATTTGCAATGATACAAAGTAACGTGTCAGTTTTAACAAACGCAGCAAACGTAAAATTCTTAGGAACCGTAAATCTAGATGCACAAAGAAGTTAATATAAGCAGGTAGAATCGCCAACAAATCTATAATTGCCCCACCGCTGGTAAGCCATTTTACACGCTGTTTCCACGGCGAAATAAACGGGTCTTTTTCGGCAATACTCCAAATCCGCAGCAAATATTCAAGCGTAAACACTGCGATGGAAAAGTTTTCAAAATGGTCAAAAAATACCTGATAGGCAAGATAGACATCATTCACCGACTCTAAAATAACCGCACTGGCATTGCCTAAAATCAGTAAAATTAAAAAATAGTTAATGCAACGACTAAACCATGTTTCATAGTCATCGTCGTGTAAGTTGTTATAGACAAATTTTCGAAATGTGTACCACGGTGTAAATGCCATACCGAATATTATATTTTAAGGCTTACAGTGATGGCAGTTTAACCGAAGTTTTTCTCAAAACGATAGTATTTTATGTGACGTTAAGCGGGCATTTTTAATGCAGAATTGCAGTATAAGTCATCATTATCCAAATGACTAAACTACTGAATAAACAGCAATGCTAAACGCACCTGATCATAGCCCATGCGTGGACTAGTCGCTTCAACAATCGGGCGCAGTTTAATTGCGCCATCATCGCTGAAGTGCTCTGCATTTTGACGCTTCATTAATCGCTTATAAATTTTACGGACCTCTTCCACCACTTCTTCACCTGGATGTGCCACTGAAATATCCAGATTTTGTTCTTTTTGCAAACGTGCCAAATGGTTGATAATAGTTGCAGGAGTTAAACCTCGCTCTACTGCAATATCCTGAATATCATAACCTTCTTCAAATAAAGCGCGGGTTTCATCTAACGTGGCAGTCGCATAATTGGTTTTTCCACCTTTGGCAATTTTCTTTTCATTGCGCAAAATTTCGGTTTCGTTCAACGTGCCACCACAGTGACGAATAAATGCATTATGTTGTGGTGTTAAATCCATCAGCTCATAGTGCGTTTCAGCTTCTTCAGACAATTCCTGAAAACGGCGGTCAGCCTTAATCGCTAAACTGTCGAGTTCCAAAGCTTGGCTATTAAATCCCAATAAACGCAAACCGCTTAACGATTTTAATCGTGACAACGCCACATAACCCTGCCCTTTTTCAAAAGTATGGCTAAGATTGATTTCTGACGCTTCTAAGGTCATACCTTGTGATTTGTGGATGGTAATTGCCCATGCCAAACGCAGCGGAATTTGCTGGAAACTGGCAATGGTTTTGCCTGCATCATTATCCACCGACCAAGTTTCAGGCTCGACCAGTAATACTGTGCCATCGGTCAATTTTACTTTAGGCAAAATACCGTGATCGTCATCTTCTTCAAAGCCAATCACTTCGCCCAAACTGCCGTTGATATAGCCCATATCGAAGTTGTTTTTAACAAACATCACTTTGGCATGTTTTTTTAGATTTAAAATTTCAGGCGCACGTACGGATGATTTCAGCGTTTCAATCAACTTTTCATTGCCATCACACACGGCATCAAACTGCTTGCTCTCAGTTTCAATTTCATTCAGATGCTTAAAGTTGATATTGTCCACGTCCATATTGTGCGTATATAAACGTGTGAAAGTGTCGCCAATATCTTGATGGCGGGTGTGCTCCAAAGCCTGAATATGTTGATGATCAATACTTTGTGCACGAATTGCATTGAGAATGTCATTTAAGTAGTCATCGCCCTGACGGTGCTGCTCAGTTAAATAACAGACTCGAAATTTAGCTTCGACCCACGCCTCTGACATAAAACAGAACTTGTCACGATTGCGCTCATCGTTTTTTCCTACAGGCGGTAACTGGAAAAAATCTCCTGCGACAATCACTTGAATGCCGCCAAAAGCGTCATCACTGTCTTTAAAATATTTTAAAACTTGATTGACCAAATTCAGTTGTTTGGCATGCAACATCGAAATTTCATCAATAATCAGCACTTGCGCATTTTCTAAATGTTCTTTGAGATATTTGCGCTCTTTCATATTTTTCAGGTCGGCATCGGACAAAAAATCTTTAATGCCTATGCCTGCCCATGTATGAATGGTCATGCCATTCATGTGCGTTGCTGCAATGCCTGTAGATGCCGTAATTGCCACGGGCACTTTACGCGCTTTTAAATAATTGATGTATTGATTCAGGGTATAGGTTTTACCCGCACCAGCCGAGCCTGTTAAAAAGACATTTTCGCCTGCTTTTAAAAGTTTAAGTGCAGTTTCCTGTTTCATAAGACCTATACCATGATTGAACGGCTATAGCCTAACGAGTTTTGAGCCAAAAGTTAAGGCTCAAGTCCGTGAATACGACAACGGTTGTCTTATGACTTGTAACTTATGACTTTGATGGTAATTGTGGATTCAGCCATGCAATAAACTGCGCTGCGATGGTAACCAACAATTGTTCTGCTTTTTGATTATTAGGATATTCCAATTGATCAAACACAAGTTGCCCATTCCTAAAGTGACAGCCCAAGGTCAATTGCTGCACATAATGTGGTGATGCCATGTGAAACGCCACATATTGTCCTTCACTCACGGCTTTGGCATAGCTCAGTGCCAAACAGTGTTTAAAGTTTTTCGATTCTTCAATAATACGGTCTAAATCGGTCAGTTCTTCAAAACACCAACCTGAAAAGTACAATATTTGCTGCGGGCTTTTCGCCTGCCATGTGCTACACGGAATTTCTTTTTTCAGTTTGGCAAATAGCTCTGCTTTATACACTTGTTGATGCCAATGTACCGCTTGATGAAACAACCCCAACCAACTCAAACTTTTTGGAATATGTGTATGCGCTACGAAATATTCCAGTAAATAGTCGCGCACATAACTGTCAAATACCGAAACACGTGTATTGTGTGCACGTAAATAAAAACGCTGCCGAAAATCATCAGGCTGAATCTGATAACGCTGCAATACCGTATAAAAGTCACGTTGCTGCTGACTATCAGACTGAATATAGTCCAACAAAGCTGTCGGTAAATCTTGGGTGATCTGCTGTAAATACAACATATAACTTTGCATGACACGACTTAAACGCCGAAATACATGCTTGACCAAATGCTCATCGTGTTGCGCCACGGTTTTCAGCAAAGTCATCCATTCATCCAAATACAAAATAGAAGGACTAATGGCAACCCGCGGATCATCCAACGATTGTTTTTCGCCATGCGGCATTAAACTGACATTATGCGCATGTGCGAACCACGCTTGCTGTGTCGCATATACATTACAGCTTTGAATGAACATACGTGCGGCTGAATATTGAAAATATTGCAAAGTTGCCAAAATAATCCGTGGATGTGCCTGACTACAATCGACAAAACTGAGCGCAGTCACTGCCACCCGCACACTGGTATGATGAATATTTAAACTAAGCCAATCCAACACTTGTGCAGACTGTTTAAACAGCCAATTCACCGCACGTGGATAATCAAATAACGGCAGTTTGGCGACTTTCTTTTGCCAAATTAAAGGGCAAGATTTTAAAAAATGCGGTTTCGCCAAAGCATCGGAACGCTGCCACACCTCACGGTGCATTAAACGCGCAAAACCCAATAAATGCCCATGTTCTTCGGCATGTCGATACAACAACCGAATATCATCCTGATGATCGATTAAATCCTGCAAATTAAATCGTTCAGGAAATGAAATACTTAAAATACGATGCATGGCTTTAGGTAAAAATTCTGCCGCACTAAAACAAAAATCATCATAACTTTGCATCAGTGCTTGCACTGGCAAAAAGGTTTCACCCTCTATAAATTCCAAAGCACACAGCATCGTTAAGTTAGTTAAAACATCTTCAGGAATGTGCTGCCCTTGCTGCACAAATTTGGTCAATACTGGTTGATACTGATCGTCTGCCTGCATTAATGCCTGATCTAAAATTTGTGCCTGCATTGCATCTAAATGCAATAACAATTGCTTAACCCGTGCTGCACCATCTACCCACAGGTAAACTTGCTGCAGAATCAATTGTCGCAATTGCTGCGCCTGATTACGCAAAAATAAAGAATGCTGCGGTTTTAAATCCCCAGTCAAAAAATGCAGATCATGTAAGAAAAAATCTTCAAACGCTTCTTGATGCAGCCCCGCAAACTCAAACTGCGTCTGAATTAAACTAGGGTTAGATTTAGGCGGATAAAATTCAAGACTAAACAGACCATTCAGCAATTCGACCCGATGCTGCAAAGGATCGATCCGAAACAAATTTTGTGCTGTAAAATGTCCAACCAAATCCATTTGATCTTGATAGATTTCTGCGGCCACACTGGAAATACGAACCAATTGCTGTGCAACGGCATGCAACTGGCTATGCTGGCAAATTGGCTGCATATACGCTCCTCATGCTTAAGTGCGGTCTATCTAAGTGTCATCTTATTTTTATTTGATTGCACCGACTAGACCCATCACGTGATACATCCCTATTTTTTGTTTTTTATTTCCATCTGCAAAAAGTGGACAATTCTTCAATCGAGCTTAAGCCACTTATTAATTGAATTACACCTGAAATTTATGTGAACGGTATCTACACCTTAAAATTAGAGATACAAAAACACTATAAACAAGATTTAAGCCCTTGCCTATAGCCTGCGCACAACTTCAGAAAAAATAAAAACCCATTAAAAAACAAATAAATTTCAATTGATTAGTTTGCATTATTTACTCAGAAAATAGGGTTGGTGTTTGGTAGGTAGGATTTCACCACAAAGCATTGAATACTCAAATCACGGTTCAACACCGCGATAACAACACATTATTCCAATACCCAATGCAAGAAGGAATCTGAGCATGGCTTTTAAAAATATTGCAGATCAAACCAACGGTTTTTATATTCCTTGTGTGTCTCTCTTCGGCCCTGGTTGTGCCAAAGAAATTGGCGTAAGAGCGCAAAATTTAGGTGCTAAAAAAGCCCTGATTGTGACAGATGAAGGACTGTTTAAATTTGGCGTAGCCGATACCATTGCAGGCTATCTCACCGAAGCAGGCGTTGCTAGCCATATCTTTGCAGGTGCTGAGCCAAACCCAACCGACATTAACGTACATAAAGGTGTCGATGCCTACAATGCCAATCAATGCGACTTTATTGTGTCTTTAGGTGGCGGTTCTTCACACGACTGTGCCAAAGGCATTGGCTTAGTTACCGCAGGTGGTGGGCATATTCGTGATTATGAAGGCATTGATAAAAGTACCGTGCCAATGACTCCACTAATTGCCATTAACACCACAGCAGGTACAGCATCGGAAATGACCCGTTTCTGTATCATTACCAATACCGACACGCACGTTAAAATGGCAATTGTCGATTGGCGCTGCACACCACTCATCGCCATTGATGATCCAAAACTCATGATTGCCAAACCTGCAGGTTTAACCGCAGCAACAGGCATGGATGCCTTAACCCATGCTGTAGAAGCCTACGTTTCAACTGCAGCCAATCCTATTACCGATGCCTGCGCTGAAAAAGCTATTCGTATGATTAGCCAGTGGCTTAGCCCTGCCGTGGCAAATGGTGAAAATATTGAAGCACGTGATGCCATGAGCTATGCGCAATATTTGGCTGGTATGGCATTTAATAATGCCTCATTGGGTTATGTGCATGCCATGGCGCATCAACTCGGTGGTTTCTACAACTTGCCGCACGGCGTCTGTAATGCAATTTTACTGCCGCATGTTTGCGAATTTAACCTGATTGCCTGCCCTGAGCGTTATGCAGATATTGCAGAATTGATGGGAGTCAATACTGACGGATTAACCACCACAGAAGCCGCCTATGCCGCAATTGATGCAATTCGTGAATTATCTAGCTCAATTGGTATTCCAACAGGTTTAGCAGAGTTAGGCGTGAAAGAAGATGACTTGGCGATTATGGCTGAAAATGCACAAAAAGATGCCTGCATGCTCACCAACCCACGTAAAGCCAATCATGCACAAGTGGTCGAAATTTTTAAAGCCGCGATGTAATTTGAATCTCCTGCTGAGTGAATCAAGATTTGCTCAGCATCTCCCATCCTTTTTTTCAATTTTCCTCTTTTGCTGTTTTATTTTTATCCTTCCCTTTGGCAGAACCATCTCAGATGCGTTCTGCTTTTTTTGCTGTTCAGAACAAAATGAACTCGCAGCATAAAACTAAAGCGATTTAGATGCAGAGGGTTTGCATAATTCAATTTGACAAATGCGCACAGCTCATCAAGGATATAGTCAAAATAAAATGGATGACGAACACCTTATGCTGTTAAGTAAAAAACAAAAAACAACACCAAGCTATCAACCCGATATTTTGGGTGCCGATTACCAACAAATGACGCTGGATTTTCCATCTGATTATGAAGGCAAAGTGATTGCTACCTTGGTACGCAAAAAAGCTGAACGGGAAACCCGTAAAGCCGTACTTTATATTCATGGTTTTATTGACTATTTCTTTCAAACTGAAATGGCAGACCAGTTTAATCAGTACGGCTACGACTTTTATGCCTTAGATTTGCGCAAATACGGGCGTTCGCATTTGTCACATCAGCATTGGTACAACGTGCGCAGCTTGTCTGAATATGATGCAGAAATTTCCGCTGCACTTGAGCAAATTGCCGCAGAAGAACATGACTCAGTGATTTTGGCGGGACATTCAACAGGTGGATTAATCACCACGTTATATGTAGCACATCATCCCAATCATCCACTGATTCGTGGTTTATGGTGTAACAGCCCTTTTTATGATTTCAATATGAGCGAAATTGAGAAAAAAGTCGGCATTCCTCGTCTAAGCCAATTAGGCAAATTACTGCCAGAAATGAAATTTCCAAGTCGCCTCAATCCATTTTATGTGCCAAGTCTACACAAGCAATATCATGGTGAATGGCTATTTAACTTGGAATGGAAAAAACCGCGCTATCCTAAAGTGCGATTAAGTTTTGTACGTGCAATTCATGAAGCACAAAAAGAAATTCATGCCAGTGTGCATTTGGGTGTACCAACCTTAATTATGCATGCGAGTCAAAGTAGTTATCCACGCCAATGGAATGAGATTGCGCAACGTACTGACGTAATTTTAGATGTTGCGGATATGCAAAAATATGGGCATCACATGCATGGTGATATTCAGCTTTGCCAAATTGAAGATGGCGTGCATGATTTGGTGCTTTCTGCGCCAGAAGTCCGTGCGGAAGTGTATCAGTCCTTGTTTGACTGGTTAAACCGCAAGGGGCTGTAAAAACTAAAAAAAACAGTAAGACTAAAGGACAGTGAAATGAAAGCCTAAAGACTTGATTCGTCATTTAGGCTTTGTATTTTAATAAAATTTGATGTGCAGGATGATGCTTTGGCATCAGTTCAATTAAACGCTCTACCGCATCAATCGCTTCAGGGCTATGCGCCAAATGTTTCAGCAATACATCGGTATCTTGTGCATTAAAAATGGCATCACTCAGGCGTGATTCTAAACAATCTCGCCATGCGCATAAAAATGGACTTTCAGTTTTCGCCAAAAATACCCCTGCACACGTTTGCAAGGCAGACTGCACATAACCTGCATCTAAAGCCTGCTCAGCTTGTAAAAAATCGGCTTCAATATGCGCCAAAACTCGGTAAGGACGCGAGCCGAGCATCCCCCCTAAAATATCGCGTAATTGCGACATTTCAGCTTTTAGCGTTCCCATGCTGACTTTACGCTCACCATATAGTGCTTGGTGTAAAGTGTCTAAACTCATGCCTTGTGGGCAAAGTGCCAAAATCACCAATATTTCAATTTGACGCGGTGTCATCACCACCACTTTGCCATTAAATAACACCTGTGGCACACGAAACGCGCGAATATAAAGCTGCTGTTTTTGCTGTTCCAGCAACGCATTTTGAATTAAAGAAGCACAGCGCTCTGCTGCCAACAAACCCAAACTGTTATGATTTTTCCAAGTGGTCGATAAATCAATCACGCCCAACACTTGTTTGGAATGTGGGTCTAAAATTGGTGCGGCATAACAAACCCAGTCATGTAACGATGACATATAATGTTCACTGGAAAACACACAACTGGCTTGCTGAGTTTTGAGTGACAAAGCCAAAGCATTGGTACCCACCAACTCTTCACGCCACTGTCCACCCTCTACAAAATGTACTCGTTCCGCCACATTACGCATTTGAGCGCTCGCTGCCGTCCAAATAATCGTACTGCCCACATCGCCCACGGCTGCCACCATGTCGGACTGCTGCGCGATATGTTTTAAATCTTCTGCGCAATTTTGCACAGCTCTCTGTAAAGCCGAACCGCCTTGCGGATGCGATAAACTGGAATTTAACGGAGCAGCCTGCCGATCTACAGGAATTTCTGCAATTTCAGAGCGTTGCCAAGAATTTAAAATACTCTGCTGAATTTGCTGCGCATGCAGCGGCGATAAACTACTGCTTTGTCTAAACCGTTCAATATGCAGTTTTTTTTCCAATAGATCTTGTTTTTTCATCATGACTGATTCTCACAATCCTGTGGGCATTACATCCATTGTACTGCTTACTTTTGTAAGGATTTGTTCGCTGCTTGTAAACCTGCAACTTTCCAACCTTTTTCCAACCTTATATTGGTATGCTAATCAAATAACGTACTAAAGTACCTTATACCTTAGCCGTAAATTTAACCTGATTTTAGACACAGGATTGTGATAAAAGGTAAAGATGACGGCAGATTATAAAAAACCATCAAAGGAAGAGAATTATGCGTTACGTAGATCCCAATCAACCCGGTTCAAAAGTTCAATTTAAAGCACAATACGAAAACTTTATTGGTGGCGAGTGGGTCGCCCCTGTAAAAGGCGAATACTTTGAAAATATCTCTCCTGTAGATGGCAAAGTATTTACCAAAGTCCCACGCTCATCGGCAGAAGACATTGAACTGGCTTTAGATGCAGCCCATAAAGCCAAAGCACAATGGAACAGCTCATCTCCAACCACACGCTCCAACATTCTGCTTAAAATTGCAGATCGTTTAGAACAAAATCTAGAATTATTGGCAGTGGCAGAAACATGGGATAATGGTAAGCCTGTTCGGGAAACATTGGCTGCCGACATTCCATTGGCGATTGACCATTTCCGTTATTTTGCAGGCTGTATTCGTGCCCAAGAAGGCGGAATTTCTGAAATTGATGAAGATACCATTGCCTATCACTTTCATGAGCCGTTGGGCGTTGTGGGGCAAATTATTCCATGGAACTTCCCAATTTTAATGGCAACATGGAAACTTGCACCTGCTTTGGCTGCGGGTAACTGTATTGTACTTAAACCTGCGGAGCAAACCCCTGCTAGTATTTTAGTTTTGGTCGAACTGATTCAAGATTTATTGCCAGCAGGCGTATTAAACGTAGTCAATGGTTACGGTGTAGAAGTGGGTCGCCCATTGGCAACCAATCCACGTATTGCCAAAATTGCATTCACAGGTTCAACCCAGGTCGGTCAATTGATCATGCAATACGCCACTGAAAACATCATTCCAGTGACTTTAGAGCTTGGTGGTAAATCTCCAAATATTTTCTTTGAAGATATTATGGCGCAAGATGACGACTACTTAGACAAAGCACTCGAAGGCTTTGCTATGTTTGCGCTGAATCAGGGTGAAATTTGTACTTGTCCATCACGTGCGCTCGTACAGGAAAGTATTGCTGACCGTTTCCTTGAAAAAGCCATTGAACGTGTTAAACGTATTAAAACAGGTCACCCGCTTGATACTGAAACGATGATTGGTGCGCAGGCATCGCAAGAACAACAAAACAAAATCTTGGGTTGTATTGCGACAGGTCGTGCCGAAGGTGCGCAAGTTTTAACAGGTGGCGGTGAACGTCATGAAGTTGGCAGTGGTTTCTATATTGAGCCGACAATTTTCAAAGGCACCAATGACATGAAAATTTTCCAAGAAGAAATTTTCGGCCCAGTGCTTTCTGTGACTACATTTAAAGACTTTGATGAAGCCATTAAAATTGCCAATGACACCATTTACGGTTTAGGTGCAGGTGTTTGGTCACGTTCTGCGCACACTTCTTACCGTGCAGGCCGTGCTATTCAGGCGGGTCGCGTTTGGACGAACTGTTACCACATCTACCCTGCGCATGCCGCTTTCGGTGGTTATAAAAAATCAGGTATTGGCCGTGAAAACCACAAGATGATGTTAGAACATTATCAACAAACCAAGAACTTGTTGGTGAGCTACTCAACTAAACCTGCTGGCTTCTTCTAAGTTGGTTAATTCAACCTTAACATGATGAATGAAAATGCGAACTTCGGTTCGCATTTTTTATGTTTTGGATATACGAATGGACAAAAAGTAAAATAAAAAAGCCATTCATCCAAACAGATTTTAAAGCCATAGACCTCAAGTTGCTGACATTAAAATCATGGATAAAAATCACAGACATAAAAAAGCACCATTTTTAAAATGATGCTTTTTGATCAAATCATTACTACTTATTTTTTAGCAGCTACAGACGCTTCTGTAGTGATGTTGACAGTAATTTTATCACCTACGTTTGGTACATAGCTTGCGATACCAAATGCAGAACGGTTGAATGATGTTGTTGCATTAAAACCAACAGTCGCTGCCTGAGTCATTGGGTGTGGACCTTGTTTGTTCAATACTGCGTCAAGTACCACTGGCTTAGTTACACCTTTAACTGTTAAATCACCTGTGATTTTAAAGTTTTTCTTGTCTTGAGTTTCAACTTTTGTACTTTTAAAAGTAATGGTTGGATATTTTGCTGCATCAAACCAATCTGCTGCCATTAAGTGCTCATCTAAAGCTTTTACGTTGGTGTTGATGCTACTTAATGGAATCGTCACATTCACAGATGAGTTAGCAGGTTTTTTCTCATCAATGTTGATAGTACCTTGAATGTCTGAGAAGTTACCTGATGGCGTAGAAAAACCGAAGTGATCCCAAGTAAATACAGTAGCAGTATGCGTTGGGTCAATTTGATAAGCCACTGGTTTAGCCATTGTCATTGTTGCTGCAGACGCGATAGCCAAACCTAAAGCAATTGATTTCATGTTCATATTGTTCATCTCTAAAAGTGTTGATACGTTTCAATGAGGTTTAGTTTATTGATTTTTGCTGCAAATACAGGATTAAAGATAAAACAGTATGTTGCATGACTGAAACGATAAATTTGTAAAAATATGCATGCGCGTTTTACATCGCTGTTGCAGGGCTGCGATATTGAATAAAACCTGTTCTTTTTGCGACACGATCATACAACTGCCGTGCCTGTAAATTATCTTCATGAGTCAGCTAATATACCCGATCACATTCACGCTGTTGCGCTGTTTGATTCACCTGCTGAATAAGCTGCTGAGCAATTCCCATCCCTCTGTACTCAGGCAAGGTATATAAATCTTGCAAATAGGCATAAGGTTTAAGCGTCCAACAACTGTCATGTTCAATTACATGCACAATTGCCACAACTTGAGTTTGATATACGGCAGCAAAACCATAAATATGCGTACTGTGTGGATTAATTAGTTTTGACCACGTATTTTGCGTAACCTCATCACTTAATTGCACCTGATAAAATTGCTGATAACCCTGCCAAAGTGGTTGCCATTGCTCAAATTGGATTTCACTTAACGCGACAATGTCGATGTGCTTAAATTGACGATCTAATATAGTTGCCTGCATGCTTTGATATTGCCTGATTATTTTTGCATCGAATCATTTTATTGATTATGCATCATTCATATTATGCTTAGGCTATTTTATAAACTATTTTTCAGCAATAAAAAAAGCTTTACCCTACGCATAGAATAAAGCTATTTTTGACGATACACCATTTAATGCACCGCATTCATCGCAATAGATTAAAGCTTCTCAATCAAAATACGATCAACTTGCTTTAAGCCTGATTGCTTTTCATGGTTCTTACGGCGAATTTTGATTTGCTGATCTTCAGCCAAATCCTGTAACAACAACTCTACCGCCACCATAGCTTCAAGTGGTAAATCTTGTCCAATCCACTTTTGCTCACCCGCATCCATTAAAGTGACTTCATCATTAATTTGCTCGTACAAACTCATTTCTCATCTCACTCAATTACACAGAGGTTTATTCACAAACCTGACTTACACTGACAAAATTTGTTGGATCATCACATCGAATACCAAACAAATATGCAAAAATAAAAGACGTCCCTTTACAGGAACGCCTTTAAAAACACTGGATTAAAAAATTAAGCTGTTAATTCTTTTACTGCAGCAACAACCGCTTCAGTGGTAATGCCAAAGTACTGATACAAGTCTTTTGCAGGTGCAGATTCACCATAAGTTGTCATACCAATAACTTTACCGTCTAAGCCGACAAACTTCCACCAGTAGTCTACATGCGCTGCTTCAACCGCAACACGTGCACGAATATGTGATGGCAATACCGCTTCACGATATGCTGCATCTTGCTTCACAAATTCTTCTGCACACGGCATAGACACAACACGTACACCTTCAAGCTGCGCGTATGCTTCCATTGCCAAGCCCACTTCTGAACCTGTTGCAATAATAATGGCTTTCAATTCACCTTTTTCTTCAGCCAAGACATAACCACCTTTTGCCACGTTCTCAATTTGCGCTTGAGTACGAGTTTGGAATGGCAAGTTTTGACGTGAGAAAATTAAAGCAGTTGGACCTTCGCTGCGTACTAATGCAGATTTCCAAGAAATAGCCGCTTCAACGGTATCTGCAGGACGCCATGTATTTAAGTTTGGCGTACCACGTAAAGATGCAATTTGTTCAATCGGTTGGTGTGTTGGACCATCTTCACCCAAACCAATCGAGTCGTGGGTATACACATGAATCACACGTTGCTTCATTAATGCAGACATACGCACGGCATTACGCGCATATTCCATAAACATTAAGAATGTTGCAACGTAAGGAATGAAACCACCGTGAAGTGCTACACCATTTGCAATAGCAGTCATACCAAACTCACGTACGCCATAATGCACGTAGTTCCCTGCTGCATTGTCCTGAACGCCTTGGCAACCCTTCCAAAGGGTTAAGTTTGAACCTGCCAAGTCTGCAGAACCACCCAATAATTCAGGCAATAATGGGCCAAATGCTTGCAAAGTATTTTGGCTGGCTTTACGCGTTGCAATAGTTTCAGCTTTAGCATTGGTTTCAGCAATAAACGCATCTGCCTGCGCGATGAATTCTGCAGGTAGTTCACCGCTTAAACGGCGTTTAAGTTCTGCAGCTTCCGTTGGATATTTTGCTGCATAGGCATCAAAAGTTGTATTCCATGCTGCTTCTGCTTCTGCACCTTTCGCTTTAGCATCCCAAGCGGCATATACATCTTTAGGAATAACAAATGCTTCATCTGTCCAGCCTAATGCTTGACGCGTCAAAGCGATTTCATCATGGCCTAATGGCGCACCGTGACAGTCTTCTTTACCTTGTTTGTTTGGCGAACCTAAACCAATAACAGTTTTACAAATAATAATAGTCGGTTTTTGCGTTTCAGCTTTTGCTTCAACCGTTGCAGCACAAATTGCATCGGCATCGTGACCATCAACTTTTAAGACTTGCCAGCCGTAAGATAAGAAACGTTGTTCGGTATCGTCAGAGAACCAGCCTTCTACTTCACCATCAATAGAAATGCCGTTGTCATCATAATAAACAACCAGCTTGCCTAAACCTAAAGTACCTGCCAATGAACATGCTTCGTGTGAAACACCTTCCATTAAGCAACCATCACCCAAGAAACAGTAAGTGAAATGGTCTACAACCTGAATATCTTCTTTATTAAATTGTGCAGCCAGTGTTTTTTCTGCTAAAGCAAAACCAACAGCATTGGCAATCCCCTGACCGAGTGGACCAGTGGTGGTTTCAATCCCTGGTGCATAACCCAATTCTGGGTGGCCAGGTGTTTTAGAGTGTAACTGACGGAACGCTTTTAAATCTTCGATTGAAAGATCATAACCTGTTAAATGCAACAACGCATATTGCAACATTGAACCATGACCATTAGACAATACAAAACGGTCGCGGTTTGCCCATTGTGGATTGGTTGGGTTGTGATTCAAAAATTCACGCCACACCACATCGGCAATATCTGCCATCCCCATCGGTGCACCTGGATGTCCTGAATTTGCTTTTTGCACAGCATCCATTGCCAATACACGAATTGCGTTTGCAATACGACGTTCATTAAGCGGGGTCGTCATAGGTCAGAGTCCACAAAAAATCGTTAAATAGAAGAAGATGAATAGAATTCAAAACAGCCGCTATTCTCTCAAAAAAACGCCTGAGGGGTAAAGCCTATGCAACAATATTTCCGCATTAATTCCCATTCAGGGTATTTTTCGTGCAAATTCAAAGACGTTTTCACGTTTATAACAACAAGAAAATAGCTAATTGCCGTGTTAAGCTCTATTCTTGGCAAAATTCTAAAGTATAGATATTTCAATTTATAGACGCAGGATGGAATTGTGATGTCGCTCTTGCAGCAACTCCAATCAAATGCCTAGCAACAAGTTAAAACACAACAGTATTCTGTAGAAATAATAGACAGATTTTAACACATCTTGAATTTTATTCACTTTTCACACAATAAATTGAATCACAGCCATCGTCCAAAATTTTAAAACAGCTTTTGAAAATGCAGCTTGATGCAGATAAAGTCAATTCAAAGTCTTTAAATTACCCATCTACAATATTGTTTTTAAAAATGATTCACCACTTAAAAACAAGGTGCTCCTTAGTTTAAAATTATGACAGCATACTTTAGCCAACATGAATATTTTTGAGTCACAATATAGTCATACCGATACTTTATCTATTTTTTAGCTAAAGATATGCGATAAAAAGTCATTGAATTGAAATAAATTCAGCCAATTTAGTCGTAATGCGCTAGTCCTAAAGTCTAACTCGATGTAACATATTGCGTCTTTTGAATTTAACTGTGATAGGACTTATGCGCGAGTACGCTGTATTTACCTCGGAATCTGTAAGCGAAGGCCATCCAGATAAAATGGCTGACCAAATCAGTGATGCCATTTTGGATGCAATCTTAAAAGAAGACCCTTATGCGCGGGTTGCTTGTGAAACGCTTGTAAAAACGGGTGCGGTTGTACTGGCAGGTGAAATCACAACAACTGCAAATGTCGATTTTGAAGCCGTTGTTCGTCAAACCGTAAATGGCATTGGTTACCATCATTCTGACTTAGGTTTTGATGGTTCAACCTGTGCGGTCATTAACATGATTGGTAAACAATCACCTGAAATTGCACAAGGTGTAGACCGTCAAAAGCCTGAAGATCAAGGCGCAGGTGACCAAGGTTTGATGTTTGGTTACGCCAGCCGTGAAACTGATGTATTAATGCCTGCCCCAATTTCTTACGCACACCGCTTAATGGAAAAGCAAGCTGAATTACGTCGCAGTGGTGCTTTGCCGTGGTTACGCCCAGATGCAAAAAGTCAGGTGACTTTTGCTTATGAAAATGGTGTGCCTGTACGTTTGGACGCGGTGGTGTTATCTACTCAGCATGATCCTGAAATTTCTCAAATTCAGCTTAAAGAAGCGGTAATTGAAGAAATTGTGAAAAAAGTGATTCCTGCAGAAATGTTCCATGCAGACACCAAATTCCACATCAACCCAACAGGTATGTTTGTGATTGGCGGTCCTGTAGGTGACTGCGGCTTAACAGGTCGTAAAATCATTGTCGATACTTACGGCGGCATGGCGCGTCATGGTGGTGGTGCATTCTCTGGTAAAGACCCATCTAAAGTTGACCGTTCTGCTGCTTACGCAGGCCGTTATGTTGCCAAAAATATTGTGGCAGCTGGCTTGGCAGACAAATGTGAAATTCAGGTGTCTTATGCTATTGGTGTTGCAGAGCCAACATCAATTTCAATCAACACCTTCAACACTGCAAAAGTGGCAGATGAGTTGATTATTGCTTTAGTACGTGAACACTTCGATTTACGTCCATACGGCATTACCAACATGTTGAACCTGTTACAACCGATGTATAAGCAAACTGCAGCCTATGGTCACTTTGGTCGTCAAGGTTCTGACACTGCATTTACATGGGAAAAAACCGACAAAGTTGAGGCGTTAAAAGCTTCTGCAGGTCTGTAATGTAAAACTTTTCAGTTTTATCAAGCTCACTTCGGTGGGCTTTTTTATGCCTAAAATTTAGCTGTCAAACCACAATATACAAAATACGAATATGTTATAGTGAATCATTCCTGAGATTTTTTAAATACTCATCTAAGATAATGATGTAGGAGTTTATTATGGCGGTTATTCTTCAAGTCGATTTCCCTTCTGAAGGCCCATTTGGCGAAAGCATGAGCCAAGCGTACCGTGAACTTGCAGAAAGCATTAACCTAGAAACTGGCATGCTTTGGAAAATTTGGACTGAGAACGGTCAAACACAGGAAGCAGGTGGAATCTATCTGTTTGATCATGCGGCCAATGCTGAACGCTATTTAAAAATGCACACTGCACGTTTAGAAAGTTTTGGCGTGAAGGATATTCGTGGCAAGATTTTTGAGGTGAATGCTGCACTGTCTGCAATCAACCAAGCTGACTTCTTAAGTCGCTAATCTTTTTAAATTGCTCATCCATATTGAAGAATAAAATGGTGAGTCTCTTCAATATTGAAAAAACAGTTGAATAAAATCCTGAGCCATTTAATGATTCAGGATTTTTTGAAATCTTGTATAGACGAAATAAGCGTTAAGCTTGGATGCAGCACTTATTGCGTACGAATCACCTCAAGCACCGATTGTTGCACGGGCACTTCTTGATGATCTTGCAAATAAACATGCACGACTTTAAACACAACGGCTGCTGCCAAGCATGCCAAAATACAGAATAACCAGAAACCATAAGGACTACGAATATTGTGTGAACCACAAGTACCACATTCTTTTTCTGATGATTCCACCACCCGATTGCAACATGCGCAACGATACTGATGATACAGCATAGGTATTCTCCTACTTCACTGTAATTCTTGTTTTTATTGTTACACCATCTACCCTGATGCAGTGTAATTTTGTTTAAGCAACTGTGACACTTTGTAGCTTACACCCTTTGGATGATTGAGCAGACACAATCGCTTGTGAATTAGAATGTCAAAGTTCTGCTATTCGCGCAAATCGTATTTTTGAATAAACAGTCACTTTATCCATCTAAAATAGGTATGCCATGCTAAAATTCTGCATGCTCGATTACTTGAAGTTTAGACTCAAGCTTGGCTTTCAGCACATATTTTTTTATTACACGGAGTAAAGTTAAAGTGGTGCAACTCATTAAAAAAGGTGGCTTGCGAGAACGTGCCAACCGTAGTCGTAAATACCAAGGTTCGGAAAATACCGAAGCAACTTTGCAATCAAACCGTACTTATCAGCCCAATCATTTAGATAAAACTGAAAACACGACTGCAACCGAAATACTGAATGAAAAATCGTCAAACTTGGCTTTGGACAACATCAAATCATCTAACTAATTGGCATCAAAACCTATGTTTTAAAACATACGCAGTGCATCTAACCACAACCACACAGCAAATAATAAAAATAATCCGCCCGAGACCATATCAATATAACTGCCTGAACGCTGATATAACTTTTTCATTTTTGGTGTCGAAAGTAGCAACATAAATAATGTAAATGTCACAAAAGTTTGGATTGGAATAATCACTGCCAATTGGGCTTTTAAAGATGCACTTGCCGATGAACTCAGCGCCAAAGCAAATACGCTGCTAAAATAAATTAAGGTTTTCGGATTAGATAAATTGGTGAATAGACCCAATAAAAAGTAGTTTTTTGCGGCTGGAATTTGCACTTGAGTATCATCAAACTGTTTACGCTGCTGCCAACTATGCCAACCACCCGACAACATACCCCATCCCATTTTGGCAAGAAATAAACCGCCAATCAGCATTAAGACTTGCTGAATCCAAGGAAACTGCTGCACCAAAACCGTAAAACCCAATAGGGTCAGCACTACCCACACCACAATCCCCGATGAAATGCCCGCAATAATCTGCAAGGTATTACGACGGGTATTGCTGGCTGCACTTTTGGCAATTAATAAAACATCTGGGCCTGGGCTAAGCTGTGCCACAAAATGCAGCGAACAAATGGTGAATAACAAAGACATAAATACATTAGGAGAATTGAAAGTCCGATTATACCTTGTGCAGCAAGAGAATAAATAAGGCTTTAAAATAGGCCTCTCAATATTTGAATATTTACCCAAAAACACACATAAAAAAAACCGAATCAGCACGATTCGGTTTGATATCAAGCATCACCTATATTATTTAGGTGGATTGACATCTTTCATTTCAATTTTTTTCGCATCGGGGGTAATTTCACGTGCTTCACCATCAATAATACTGGAATCACGACCACCACCCTGCTGATTTTGCATGTCTTGCATTTGGCGCATTAAATCTGCAAACGGGTTTTGACCTGCTCCGCCCATGCCATTCATATCGCCCATCATGCCACCCATCATTTGATCCATCATGGCTTGCTGACGTTTCATCATGGCTTTCATCATTGCCGCTTTAAAGGCATTTTGTACGGCAGGAATCATCACCAGCAATGCCAAAACATCGCTAATTAATCCTGGAATCATCAATAAAAAACCCGCAAAAATTTTAGGTAAATTATTGCTCAGCGCAAGATCGGCACTCATCTGCCCCATTTGCATTTGCTGCATTTGTGGCATCACGCCTGCAGAATATTTACGAATCAGGTTCAAACCAATGAAGAAAGCAGCGACAAACCAAAAGAACACGTACCACATGCTCCCCACTAGGTCGCCCACACCAATCCAGACGAAGACTTCAAGAACTAAGCCAATTAGAACAATAAGAAATAATTTCATGAAAATTAATCTAATCTCAACAAAATAAATAAAATGCAGTAACCAAGTGCTTCATCGGGATCAAGCTTTTTTGATTCGCTGTTGTTTCAATATGGGCATTATTGTATTTTTAAAGGTTAAGTCTGTCATTAATATTTTCATCATCACCCAATAACAGACTTAATACGTCTATATATTTAAACGATAAAGATAAAAATATGCGGCATAAGCCAATAATAACCACAACGCAATAAAAACTGATGCTGCAATATAACTGCTCGGTTTTTGACTGATCGCATCGGCTTGTAAGCGACAACGCTGCATTACTTCAGCAGGTACTAAACGCAATACCAACATGATGCCCAATGGCACTAAAATCAGGTCATCTAAATAACCCAAAACAGGTATAAAGTCTGGAATTAAATCAATGGGAGAAATGGCATAAGCAGCGACCAACAATGCCAAAAGCTTTGCCATAAACGGCGTTTCAGGATCACGTGCGACAAACCAAACCGCATAAACATTTCGTTTAATTTGCTTCGCCCACTGTTTTAGCCTATCAATCCACTTCATTGCCACTCTCATTTGCTACCGTATATAAAATATACACCTCAAAACTTAAAATAAAATGAAGTCCAAAATTGAAAATGTGGCGTGGGATACATTCCAATGGTTTAAACAGCAGCTTACTGACCGAATGTTTTGAAATTACTCCACACAAAAGAGATTTAAACTCCTATAATTCAACTTGATGTAATTTTTTAAGGCTTGGCATGTCACTTATTATTGGAATCGACCCTGGTTCTCGTCTAACGGGCTACGGCATTATTGAACGTGATGGCGCTAAATTACGTTTTGTAGATGCAGGAACCATTCGCACCGAAACCAGTGAAATGCCCGAACGCTTAAAACGGATTTTTGCAGGGATTGAACGGATTGTGAAATTTCACGGCCCGACTGAAGCAGCAGTTGAACAAGTGTTTATGGCGCAAAACCCAGACTCTGCCTTAAAATTGGGACAGGCTCGCGGGGCAGCGATTGCCGCTTTGGTAAATTTAGATTTACAAGTGGCGGAATATACCGCTCGTCAAATTAAACAATCTGTCGTGGGTTATGGCGCTGCCGATAAAGAACAAGTACAAATGATGGTCATGAAATTATTAAATCTATCCATCAAACCACAACAAGATGCTGCCGATGCTTTGGCTGCTGCAATTTGCCATGCTCATGCATCGGGCAGTATGACCAAATTGGCTGTGCTCAATGCCTTGGGTGGTATGGCACGCGGACGTAGTCGTTCAAGCTCCAGACGTCGCTAAATCAGCATCGCCATCGCTTATATTTTACCGATTCACAACCTGATAAATCGCTTGGCTCATGTGCTGTGCCTGTAAACCGCGCATGCCCTGCTGTGCCAATACATCCCCCGCCAAGGCATGTAACATGACAATTTCATGCAATTGAATTTTATGATGAAACTGGGCTTTTAAACTGGCAATCATGCCTGCCAACACATCGCCCATACCACCTGTACCCATACCAGGATTGCCTGCGGTACAAATCCACAATGAACTTGCTTGCGGTTCTGTAGATGCAGCTTGCAAAGTCAAACTACCTGAACCTTTTAACACCCAATCGCCTGCATAGCGTTGCTGCAATTGCTGAATCGCGGCAATACGGTCTGCTTCAATGGCTGCAACCGTAGTATTCAGTAAGGTCGCAGCCTCACCTGAATGTGGTGTGGCATAACTGTTCGGTTTTAGTTGGGCTGGATGATGCGATGAATGCGCTTGTTTCGCCAAAAACCACAAGGCATCGGCATCGTAAACTACTTCTACCTCGGACTGATTTAGTGCGGCAAACCAGTCTGCATAATGCTGTTCTGCCCAAGCATCTCGTCCTAGTCCCATCCCTAAACTCACGGCATCGACCTGTGAAATTAAGTGCTGAATTTCTGCGCCTGTCAGTGCGTCTATATCCCGCAACATTAAATTCGGCGCACGGCTTAATATCGCCACATGATGTTTGGCATGACAGACCACAGTCACTTTCCCTGCACCTGCGCTTGATGCGGCTTCTGCAGCCATCATCACCGCACCACCCATTTGCGCATGTCCGCCCACAATCAACACATGCCCATAACTGCCTTTGTGTCCAAAAGCCTGCCGTGCGGGTAATTGAATCAAATGTGGTGTGAGTTGGGCCAACGCTTTGAGTTCTGCATCGGCTGGAATCAAATCCAGCACATCGACCAGTCCAGTATATTCTTGTGCCTGCCCTGTAAATAACCCTGCTTTCAAACCCAAAGCTGTAAAGGTGTAATCGGCTTTAATTGCACATGGCAATGGCTGCCCCGTGTTGGCATTTAAACCGCTTGGAATATCAACCGCAATTTTTAAACCCGCTTGTTGATTCATTGCGTGAATAAGCGACTGCCACTCATCATTTAAAGGACGATCTAAACCAATACCAAATAATGCATCAATATAGCAGTCATAACTTTGTTGAAATGCAAAACCTTGAATTATATTGACTTGTTCTGTCTGAGCTTCTAAAAAAGCCTGATGTAAATCTGCCGATGAACCGCGTGTTGCGGCATAAATATCGACTTGAAAACCTGCTTGTTTTAAATATTTTGCAGTTAAATAGCCATCGCCTGCGTTATTGCCTTGTCCACAACACACAGCAATTTTTTGTATTGTAGATGGCTGTTTTGCAAAAATTTTGCGAATTTGTAAATGCAGTGTCCACGCCACTTGCTGCATTAAACCGTAAGAACTATTTTGACGGGCAAACCAGCGCTGCTCCCACGCTTGAATACTTTGACTATGATAAACAGGGCTATGGTACACTTGCTGCGGCATTTTCTTCCCTTCTATTTTGTTATGGCAACATCCACCACTTCAGCACATATTTCTCTGCATCAAGACGATCCAGCCGCCTTGAAAGCGTGGATTAAAGCTCAAGCTTTGGCGCTTGGTTTTGCTGATTGTGTCATTGCCAAACCAGATGCTCAAGCAGAATTAGCACGTTTTCAGGAATATTTAAAACGTGGCTATCATGGCGATATGAAGTTTCTAGAAGAAAATTTAGACAAGCGCGCTAATCCCACACTGTTAGTCCCGAATACAAAAAGTATTATTTGTGTGCGGATGAATTATTTGGTGGAAACACCACGTCCACGACACATTCCCGATGCACCTAACTCTGCAATTATTGCCCGTTATGCACGTGGGCGCGATTATCACAAAGTCATGCGCGGACGCCTAAAAACTCTTGCCACCCGTATTCGTGAAAAAGTGGGGAATTTTGAATCACGCCCCTTTGCGGACTCAGCCCCGATTTTTGAAAAGTCACTGGCAGAAAGTGCTGGTATGGGTTGGACAGGTAAACATACCTTACTGATTCATAAAAAATCTGGATCTTTTTTTGTATTGGGCGAGTTGTTTACTTCACTAGATTTGCCTTTTGATCCGCCTGCAACCTCGCATTGCGGTTCTTGCACAGCCTGCATCGACATTTGTCCAACGCAGGCCATTGTTGAACCTTATATGTTGGATGCGCGTAAATGTATTGCTTATTTGACCATTGAATATCAGGGTATCATTCCTGAAGAATTACGTCGTGGTATTGGTAATCGGGTGTTTGGTTGTGATGATTGCCAACTGATTTGTCCGTGGAATAGCTTTGCACAAGTCACTACGGTGGATGATTTTCATCCTCGACATGCCTTAGATCAGATCAGCTTGCTAGATTTATGGCAATGGGATGAAAGCACGTTTTTAGCCAAAACTGAAGGTAGTCCATTGCGTCGTACAGGCTATCAAAGTTTTATGCGTAATATTGCAATCGGGCTTGGAAATGCCCCATTTTCAGCACAGATTTTGCAAACTTTGCAGCAAACGCGAGCACAGCATGATGAGATTGTGCAAATCCATATTGATTGGGCCATTCAGGAACAATTGCTTAAACAGCCTAAAATTTAAACAAAAACTACCACCCAAATGGTACGATATTTTGGCTGCAGGTTACTTGCCAATTTATGCAGTTAACTGAATTTTAGTGACCAATTCATTGCAAAAATAATAATCCATAAAATTTAATTTTGCAGCGAAATATCAGAAAAATTGCTCAAGTTTGCAACTAAATAGACTGCATGATTTTAATTCTATTCTGTCGAATATTTGCCACGAAATTGGGAGATTATGCCTTTCTGATTCAAACTATTTGTGTATGATACAGACTATGAATAATAGGGATGATGGACTTTTACTTATGTCAGTACGCAATGATTGGACTCGAGAAGAAATTCAGCAGTTATATGAACAACCTTTTCTGGATTTAGTCTTTGAAGCACAGCGTGTGCATCGCCAACATTTTGCTGCCAATACCGTACAAGTCAGTACCTTATTGTCTATTAAAACAGGCAAATGCCCTGAGGACTGCAAATATTGCTCGCAATCTGCGCATTATGATTCACAGCTTGAAGCTGAAAAACGTATTGCAGTGGATAAAGTCATTCAGGAAGCCAAAGAAGCTTTAGCATCAGGTTCTTCACGTTTTTGTATGGGCGCTGCTTGGCGTAATCCGCATGAACGTGATATGCCGTATGTTTTAGAAATGGTGCGTGAAGTCAAAGCTCTAGGCTTAGAAACTTGCATGACTTTAGGGATGTTGAATCAATCTCAGGCAGAACGCTTAAAAGATGCAGGTTTGGATTATTACAACCACAACCTAGACACATCGCGTGAATATTATCCGAATGTCATTAGTACTCGTAGCTTTGATGACCGCTTAAATACTTTGGATATTGTGCGTCAAACAGGTATGAAAGTGTGTAGTGGCGGTATTGTCGGTTTAGGTGAAGATACCCAAGACCGTATTGGTTTGTTACATGAATTGGCGACTTTACCGTTACACCCTGAATCTGTGCCAATCAATATGTTAGTTCCGATTGAAGGTACACCACTGGCTGAAGTCGAAAAGCTAGATGTGATTGAATGGATTCGTACTATTGCAGTTGCACGTATTATCATGCCAAACAGCTATATTCGTTTGTCTGCAGGGCGTGAATCGTTGTCTGATTCAGATCAGGCATTGGCATTTATGGCAGGTGCGAACTCGTTATTCTCAGGTGAAAAACTTTTAACTACACCAAACGCAGGCGAAGGCAAAGACAAACAATTGTTCCAAAAGTTAGGCTTAGTGCCTGAACGTGCTAAACCAACGGTTTCTGAATTGTCGGTAGATGCGATGGCAATGGCTTAAAATTTTAGCACCCATCCAAATGTACAAAGTCCCTAAAAGGGACTTTATTTTTTATGCAGCAAAATAAGTTTATGCGGCAACGCTTTTAAGAGGTAATTAAAATTCCGTAACTGGCATTTAAATACTGCCCTGTTTTAATAATATCTACCCCGTTGGCATGTTCTACCGTCAGTTGTTGCTGAATCGCATCATAATAAAACCGATCATAACAGTCCTGATGATGCAGCAACCACGTCAAAGTATCTGCTAGATTGTCATCTACAATATACGTTTTTTCTTGAAAGTTTTTAGCCATAAATACGGTCAGTTCAATATTTCTAGGTACTGGATTTTAAGCGGAATACCTTGTGGGATAAAGTGTGCGGAGGATAGAAAATTTAATTGTGCACTTGTATAAATCTAACTTCGTACAGCATGAGAAGTCGCCCCACCAAAAGAGGTGGGAATGATATATGTAGTTTTGAAGATGGATAAGTGCAGTCTAATCTATACATGCAGGCAAGACTAAGCAAAATATTCAGGCTATTAGCCTAAAATAAAAAAGTGAGTCATAAAGACTCACTTGGTTTTAATACAGATTCAATACTTAACATTATTGTGTCTTAGAATCCCCACACTTACGACACTCTAAATGCGCCCCGATTTCTTCCATTGCGTCATATTCATAAATATGGATACAGAAAATTTGCTTTAACAGTTTGATCATAAATGACATTCCTTTTGATTTTTATACATCACGTTTGTGATCTCATCCTGAGATACAAATGTCATCAAGGCTGATTGACATAAACTACTATTATCATATTTAAAAAAAATAGCAAATCTAATTTAGGAACTTTCCGACAAATGACAAATTCATCTGCATACTTGCTGAAATTGAGTGCATAAATAGCTGTAAATTCATTCGCTTATATTATTTCAATTTTCAGCGCACTTGAAACAAAAAAAACTGCTCAAAAGCTAATTTATTAAAAACCAAAGAATCGCAATAGCCAATAACATCATGCTTTCTGTTATTTCAATACTCGCACCAACGGTATCGCCCGTAATTCCACCTAAACGCTGCATAAATTTATATCGCAAATACAAGGTGCTAAGGATAAAAGTCAGAACGGTCACCAAACCCACCCATCCCCAAAGCACTCCTGCAAGCAAGGTCAATGCGATCACAATTTTTGTGCCTTTTTTAGGTAAATACTCCTGAATAGAAGTTCCTAAACCATTGGCACGTAAATAAGGCGTGCTTAAAAATAAAATCAAAGCACTTAACCGTCCCAATACGGGTACAAACAGCAAAAAGGCAAAATACTGTTGTTCAAGCAGTACATATAGCGCAGACCATTTTAATAAGCAGCAGATCAGTAAGCTCAACACTCCAACCGGGCCGCTGCTTGGGTCTTTCATGATGCTTAAGCTACGTTCAGAATCGCCAAAACCGCCGACCCATGCATCGGCAGTATCCGCCAATCCATCTAAATGTAAACCACCTGTCAGCCAAATCCAGAGTACTAAAATTAAGCTGCTACTGAGCACCAAAGGCAGGAATTGCAATAGATGCGCCATTCCCCACAACACAGCCCCGATTAATAAGCCAACGAGCGGATAAAACAACAGTGATTGCGCATTTTGCACTGCAGTTGGTATCTGTTTTAAAGAAACAGGAAACGTGCTCAGAAATTGCAAGGCAATCCAAAAAGGTGTCATGTTTGCCCCTGCATGTGAATCTTGCCATTAGGATGTAACTGGAATGAACTCAATTGCCCCAACGCTGCAGACATTTTTAAAATATCGTCTAAAGGTTGTTTCTGCGCCATCACTTTGAGTAATTTAATTACCCCGCCATGCGTAACCAATAACACACGTTTAGGTTGTTGCTCAAGTTGTTGTAAATATTGGTTGAGATCAGACAGACCCTGCAAAACGCGCTGCTGAAAATTTGGCAAAGATTCTGCTTGTGGTGGACAAAACTGGGTTGGTGTCATCCAAAATTTAGCTAAATCTTCAGGGTATTGTTCATACAAAGTTTGGGTGGAAATAGCTTCCCATGCACCAAAATGCATTTCCTGAAATTGTGCATCAATATACAGTGGCAATTGCTGTTCCAGCGCAAAAGTCTGAGCAATCTGCACACAACGCTGTAAAGGCGAACTCGCTACGATATCCCATCGCTGTCCTGTAGCTATTGCCGTGTTTAAAGTCTGCTGCATGTCTTGCCAACCTTGTAAAGTCAAAGCATCATCGGTTGAGCCACGCAAAGTATGACCCAATTCTGTTTCGCCATGTCTTAATAGGTCTAGCATGATCATAAAGATACTTTCTCACCAATAACCGCAGCTTCGGCAAAAGTCGCCATTTGATTATGCAAGGCACAGGCCAGTTGGATAATGCCCAATGCCGCGCCCGCACCGCTGCCCTCACCTAAGCGTAAATTTAGATGCAGCAAGGCTTGTGCACCTAATGCTTCTAATAAGCGACGATGTCCATATTCAGCCGATTGATGCCCAAACAACATCCATTCTCGGACTTGAGGATTTAAACGCACTGCAACTAATGCAGCAGCACTGCTGATAAAACCATCCACCACCATCGGCAAGCCCAACTGCGCACAGCGAATATACGCGCCCACCATTGCAGCGACCTCCAATCCACCAACTGCACATAAGGCTTTAAAAGCATCATCTTGCACATAGTTCTGATGTAGAGCTAAAGCAGCATCAATCACCTGTTTTTTATGTTGCAATTGTGCAGTGTCAATTCCTGTGCCTATGCCAGTCAAGGCTTCAGCAGGTTCTTGTAATAAAAAGCAAGACAAGGCTGATGCCGAACAGGTATTTCCAATACCCATTTCACCTGCGACATAAATCGAGGCCTGCTGTGCGATGGCATCTTCCACACTTTGACGTCCAAGTGCCATCGCATCTGCACACGCTTGTTCAGTCATGGCGCGGGTTTTAGCAAAATTCGCTGTGCCTGCACGAATACAATGCCGCTCTACTCCTGCATATTCATACGCTTCCCCGACCGAGCCGCAATCCACCACTTGTAAATGCGCCTGATATTGTCGGGCGATGACGCTGATACATGCCCCACCTGTGGCAAAATTTTGTAGCATTTGCCGAGTCACGGCTTGGGGATAGGCGGAAATATTTTCTTCCATCACGCCATGATCGCCTGCGAAAATACATATCCACGGACGTTCAATATTCGGCTGCGTTGTTCCTTGCAAAGCCGCCAGTTGAATCGCAATATTTTCCAATGCTGCCAATGAACCTGTTGGTTTGGTCAATTGAAGTTGTCGTGCAATTGCCTGTTGTTTCATCTGTTCATTTGGCTTTTGACACGCTGCAAACCACCAAGTCATTTCTTCTCTCCTTTTAAAAGCATTGGAAAACCTGCGACACAGAACTGCACTTTGTCTGCAATTTGTCCCAATTGCTGATGTAATCGCCCTGTTTCATCGACAAATTTTCGGGTTATTTCGCCCATCGGTACAACGCCCAAACCTGTTTCATTGCTCACTAAAATAATATCGGCTTGCAACTGAGGTAAAACTTCGAGCAATGCTGAAATTTGTTGTTCGGCAAAGCTTTCTGCAGATTGCATCAACAAATTACTCATCCACAAGGTCAGACAATCTACTAAAATCACAGCATTCGGATGATCCAGCATCTTTAACTGCTCCGCCAAATACAAAGGCTCTTCGCACAATTGCCAAGTCTGCGGACGCTGTTGTTGATGATGCTGAATCCGCGCCTGCATTTCTGCATCGCCCGCTTGTGCAGTTGCTACATAAATGACGGATTTGCCAAGTTGCTGCGCGGTTTGCTCAGCCATACGGCTTTTACCCGAACGCGCACCGCCCAAAATAAGTTGAATCACATGTGCTCCAAAGGAAATTGATGCGTGCTAAATAGCTGACCTTGTAAAGTGTGCGCCTGATAATAACCAAAATTTAAATGATGGATATCTAAATCGAAATATTGCACGGGGAGATTTTGAATACGCTGCAAAATCAAATTGGTTGAACACGCTGTTTGATATAAACCCAAAGTAATATGTGGATGATACTGCAAGGCTGCGATTTCAGCCCCACCTGCGCCAAGTGCCTGACGTATACGCGCCAATTGCTGTGATTGATCTTGCACTTCTACAAATAAAGCACTGTTAAAGCTATTGATGCCGCCCACTTTCAGTTGAAAAGGCTTGAGTTGCAACTGCTGTAAGGCTTGAACTTGTTGTTGAAATTGTGACTCGAGAAAGTCATCTTCCCAATGCTTTGATGCAGCATAAAACCCACAAATATATAAGGTGATATGAAACTGACGTGTGTTTGGGCGAAATAACACATCTGAAAATTGCTGTTTTAATTGTTGTAAATAGCATTCTAAAGCTGGATGTTGAACAGTTAAATACCAAAGCGCATAACGCTCACGCCCACGATGCCATTCAGGATAATCGTGCTGCTCTGTTGGAATAACGTACTGATTGGCTTGAATAAACACGGAATAATTCAATGAATTTAAACGGCTTATGGTAAAACATTCACAACTGAATAGACATGAAAATCATACAATTTATGGTGAATATTTTTTCAGTTTAGTATTTTTAGCGGTAATCCCCCCCTAAAAATAATTTTAGTTTTAATGAGATGGATAAAATTCATAAGATGGCTGAAACAGGTCTGCAATGTTATGCTGAAATGAAGATGATATTTTCTAATCTACATAAGACATTACATTAATGTGAAGTTATATCCCATCAGGATCGGTACAACTGGAGTTTATGATGCAACAAGAATTGATCTGTTATAAGCAACTTCCAATTTGGAATTATGACTCAATTCCACAAGGGTTCAAAAAACAACACAATACCCAAGTCGGCACATGGGCAAAGTTGACTATTTTAAAAGGCGAATTGCATTTTTCGATGCTGCAAGAATCTGGCGAAGTACAATCTGAGCATATTTTTTCTGTGGAAAATCAACCACCTTTTATTGAACCACAAGTGTGGCATAAAATTGTATCTGCCAGTGATGATATTGAATGTCAGCTCAGTTTTTATTGTTTGCCTCAAGATTATTTTGTTAAAAAATACAAATTAAGCCCAACACATTCTGAAATTTTAGAGGCGCTTCCGCAGTTAAACGCGGGTAAAGCTTTGGATGTTGGCTGTGGTACAGGCCGAAATGCACTGTATTTGAGTCAAAATGGTTTTCAGGTGGATGCTTGGGATGTGAATCCGAGTAGTATTCAAAAACTGAATGAAATTATTGCTGCAGAACAGATTTCATCTATTCAAACTGCTGTGCGGGATTTCAATCAGGATGCCACTATTACAGGTGAATATGACTTCATTAACTGTACAGTGGTGATGATGTTTTTGGCACCTAAGACCATTCCTAAGCTTATTCAGCACATGCAGCAAGCGACCAAACCACAAGGCTTTAACTTAATTGTTTGCGCTATGGATACTGAAGATTACCCTGTGCAACAAGACTTCCCTTTTAGTTTTAAAGCGGGTGAGTTAAGTGCTTATTATGCTGATTGGGATATTGTGAAATACAATGAAAATGTCGGTGAATTGCACCGTAAAGATGCAGATGGTAATCGAATTAAACAGCGTTTTGCGACATTGTTGGCGAGGAAGAAGTAGATGTGCAAGTGGAATCTTAAATGAATAAGCTTTTGAGCTGCTCACAGACTACATTTCAATTGCTGACATAAAGCTTAAAATAAAAAACCACTTAGGATTAGTACACCTAAGTGGTTGTTTTATATGGTGGGCCCAGACGTTACCATACTCAATTTTAAGTATATGTTTCATATATATTTATTATTATTGAATGAAATATGATACAAACTCGGATACATACATTATTTATGTTATTTTTTTGTAATTATTTTCATTTAATTTCCCCGCAAACCGAATTACATTTTTTCAGGCTAGTTAATTAAATAACATTTACATTAGACTTCTTGCGTTAGTCAAAATTTAAACAGCAGCAAGCTATATTTTAGAAGGTTTAGCTGATTCAAAAATTAGGTATAAGCATACTTTTACAAGAGATCTAATGTATAGGATCTTTAAACCAAATCCTCGCTTACAGAAACACTCTCGTCTAAACGATACATTTCATCATCTATAATAGCTACTTTTGTAAACTCCCCCCAAAAATCTACAGTTGATGCATCGTATGACTCGACTTCCCATCTAGAACCGTCATCTAAAACAACCACTCTGCCCTCGTATTTAATCTCGTGTATATCACCGACTTTGTGCTGTCCCATCCCAAATAAACGTAAGCCCCACTGTAATATAGCCTGCTGTTCAGATTCAGAAAGACTATAAATACCAGATGCCGCAATTTCCTCAGCTCTCATTAACTTTTCTATTTCAAAATTCATATTTACCACCATTGTTAAAATTTACTTAAGACTTAATGATCTCTTTCACTGTGATTTTCACATCACCACTTGGCAAAGATAAGGTTGTACTGTCATCTATCGTTAGTCCCATTAATGCTTGACCTAAGGGACTATTAACATGTGTAATACCTTCCTGGAAATTGTTAAGATTATTAGAAATCTTAACATTCATTATTTTTTCAGGATGCCTACTATCCAAATATCTCACCAGATCACCCGCCTCTATTATTTCAATAATATTATCGTGTGATTCATTTTCTGTTTCAGATTCAAGTAAATATTGCTTCTCAATATTAATGCTTGTTGGCCGTGTTATTTGGGTATTAATAGTATCTTGTATATCAACAGCCGGTTTTAATACTCTCAATTTTTCCAACAAAATTTGCATTTGTTCTTGCGAATTTTTAAACCAGTCTGTTGACCAAATCCGATGTATATTCCAACCCAAACTTTCTAGAATTTGTTGGCGTAAACGATCACGATCTCTACTAGATTTTGCAGAATGATAAGTTGCACCATCGCACTCAACTGCTAACAAATATTCTCCTGGATTAGCTGGATTTTTGACAGCAAGATCTAAAAAGTATCCTGCAACACCAAGTTGAGGTTCACATTCATATCCATGCTTCTCAAGCGCTTTAATGACTGCTATTTCAAAGTCACTATCAGGTGCTTTGCCAGTTACTTTTTCTTCATGTAAAAAACCAGTTTCGCAGTATCTTAAGAATGCCTTTAATGCAGTTACACCTTTACTACTTGATTCAGATGATAAAATATCAGATGAATTCATAGATGAAATTACATGCATTCTCTTCTTTGAACGGGTAAACAGTACATTGAGTCGTCTCCAACCTGAACTTTGGTTAATCGGACCAAATCTTTGAAATACTTTACCCCCAACCTGTGACGGCCCATAAGTCATGGATATGACAATAACATCTCTTTCATCACCTTGGACATTTTCAAGATTCTTAACAAATACAGGTTCATGAGATTTCATTTTTTTATCATAAAGATCCTGCAACCTAGAATCTTTTGATAGTCTGAGTTCTAATTGACTTTCGATTTCATCCCGTTGCTGACTATTCATCGCAACTATACCAATTGACTCTTCTTTATCTTGAAGAATTAATTCACATACTTCATCTACAACACTTTGTGCTTCTTTATAGTTTCGCCCTGAATCAAATATGCCAGATGCCTTCTTATATCGGATACCAAGTTCTGGAGAACTTTGAATAGGTGATGGGAACAAAACAAGGTCAGAGTCATAAAAGTATTTATTAGAGAAGGCAATTAATGATTGATGACGCGAGCGATAATGCCAACGTAAACGCCTCTTCTTAAACATTGAGACTGAATCTAAGATACTTTCAGCATCCTCTACTCCAACAAGTTCATCTTCATTTGCATCGTCAAAGTTAACTGATGTGCTGAAAAAGCTTGTAGGTGGTAATTGTTTTGGATCACCGACAATAATTGCACTTTTGCCTCTAGCTAATGCTCCAATCGCATCTTCTGGCAAAATTTGAGATGCTTCATCCATCACAACCAAATCAAAATCAAAAAGTCCTGGCTTTAAGTACTGAGCAACAGACATAGGACTCATCATGAAACATGGTTTTAATGCTTGAATTGATTTAGGTGCTCTTTCTAGCAAAGACCGAATTGGAATATGTCTTGTTTTTTTTGAAACCTCTTTTGCAATTAATGAATATTCTGTTAAATCAGATACTCTACCATAAGCAATCCCTACAGGAACATCGACTGATGAGGCATTACAAGCAATCTGCTTTCTTTGTAATACTAGTAATTCATTATCATAATTCTGAAAATTACTAACCATAGTCGATAATTCTATACCGTTATATTTTTGAATCAGTGTATCTGTATTAATAATATGCTTTGCTAAAGAACTATATAAAGATAGTTGCACCACGTCAGCAACTGAATACCTCTCTAATTCGGCATTTTCCAACTTTTTAATAATGCATCTTAAACCAGAATTTTCAGCTTTATTCTTAATAGTATGGTAATTACTCCATGTAAATAACCAATCTTCATTCTCTAAAGCTAAATTATTTCTTTTTATCGTTTCAATAAAAGAATTTTTAAGCTGATTGGTCCAATTTGCTTCAACATTAGAATGCTCTTCAAATTGTTTTCTTCTTATTCCTTCATTTTTGAAATGATGAGAGATTTCATCTAAAGATTTTTTTAATCTTTGATAACTTTCCTTATCTGATATCTTAGATAGTTTCTCTCTTAAAATTCCGAATGAATCAGAAATTATATTTAAAAGCTTAAGAGTCTTTTGAGCGCGATTTAGTTCAGCAACATTAATTTCCCCTTTTAAATCATCAAAGTTCCATTCTTTAGACAATTGAGGATAATTTTTTCTAATTTCATTAAATCGAGTTACTTTTACTACATTAGCATCAAATAAAATTAATTCATTTTCAATACGAGCTAATGAAGATTTTTTATCAATAATAAAGGGCCCAAGTTTTAACTTTAATTCTTTAAGAGAAATTAATGTACGAGAAATCTCACTTTCATCATCAATAATTTCGTGGACGTTTCTCAAATAACTAATTTTACTTGCATATAAAGTAGAAAAGCCCTGCAGTAAATTCAATAAATCTTTAATCTTAGGTGCAACTTTACGATCATATTCTTCAATGATAGATTTTACTAAGTGGCTCTCTAATCTTAAGATAGCAGAACCTATCTTCACCTTCTCATCAAAACCAATACCATATTCATGACGAACGCCTTTGTACCAATCACGCAATGTTTTAATATCATTTAATGGCGTATTAACTCCATCATACATATGATTTAATATTTTATATTTATCATTCAATTTATTTGCAGAATCAATACCTTTCTTAAAATCTATTAATTTAGAAAAATTATTTTGTATTTCAATAAGTGGAGTACCTTCATTTTTACTGATACCTAATATAAACTTTCGAGCGCTCCACCAACGCATCGTAAAATATTTAAAAAATCCACCTATACATATATTTTTGTAATTTATCTCTAAGTCTTCCACACTAGGCAAGATCTCTAATTTGTACAGTCTTTGACAATCTTGATAGTTTTGATGCAACTGTTTAAATATTGGTTCAAAATCAACTATAAACTGATCAATACTAGATTCATCAAATATTTCATTTCTATGTTTTAGAAGATCAAATGGCAACCCTTTTAAATGTCCTACCAATATCTCCATAGCTTTAAAATTTTCTTCTGAATATCCAAACACCTTCTTAAGTTCAGAAGGTATATTCTTTTCAATTAGTTCAATATCAGGCTTTAAATCCAACAAAGCAGTCTTAATTTTTTCTAGTTGGTGTATCGCTTCATCTATATCTTCTAAAGTGATACTTTTATCAAATGCTTTGCTTTCATTTATCAAATTCCTAATGATTTCAACTTCACGAGAATTTGACTCTCCAAGATATTCTTTGTTAATTACCGCAACAATTACTCTGTAGTTTTTATTAATTTCATCATACAAATTAATGTATTCAGATAGCAAACTAATATTATCGATTTGATCATTAATTAAATGATAAGATATTTCCTCATCGAAATTTGGTAATTCTTTTGCATTATTAGTTACTCTTTCAACTAATTCTAAATTCACATCATCACAAAAAAAAAGCTCAGAAAATAAACGTTGTATTACTGTTAATTCATAGTTCCACTCTTTAAGAAATTTCACAATTTCTGCTTTTTCAGAATCAATTAAGTTTACCTTATTAACCCCAAACCAATAGTGTTTATAGATCTCCTTGTCAGGGCATTGATCTCGAGTTTGTATAAATGAATTTTCTAACAACTTCCCCCAATCAATATAGTTTTGGATATCATCCTGATTTAATGTAATCAAATTTAAATTATCGATTAATACATCTTCAGGATTTATATCCAATAAATTCTTGAAGTAAGTTGCTTTTGTTAAAATTTCATGTGCTGTATATTTCGTCTCTCCCCACTCTTTATTAATTCTTTTTACATATTGATTTAAATAATTTTTACTTAACTCAAGTTTGTTTTTTGTGATTTGTATTTCATGTATTTTAGCATTGTGCTCCAATTGCTTATATTGTTCATTTAAGTCATGTAATATTTTTAACTTATTAGACTTATGACTATGTAATTCTAAACAGAATCCACCTAATCCAGCTTTATCTAGTCTATCTTTTACTACATTTAATGCAGCCATTTTTTCAGCAACAAAAAGTACTTTCTTGCCATCATTGATTGCTGCAGCAATTAAATTTGTAATTGTTTGAGATTTACCAGATCCTGGAGGACCTTCAATAACTAAGTTTTCCCCCTTTACGGCATCGATTAAAGCACTATGTTGAGAACTATCAGCATCGTAAATGATTGGGAATTTTTCATGGATATCTTCTATATCATCAATTTCATATTCAGAGTCGAAACTATGAGACTGACTTTCTTTGGCCACCTTACTAAATAATTGTTGAATAACTGGATGATCTTCTATTGAATACCCTTTAGGCCAATTCGTAGGATCAAGATCCTGATACATTGCTTGCTTAGAAAAATTTAGCAAGCACATACAGACCTTGCGTTTAATACTCCAACCTACTTCATGAGACAAAATATTTTTTTCAATTAAGTCAAAATAATCTTCTGGCGTACTTTCTTCATCCAATAAAGGCAATTCTAAGCCAAATTCATTTTTTAACTTTTCATGTAATGTAACGTTACTTAATAATCCTTCATCTGACATAGATAATTCAAAATTATCATAGCCCCCATGTTTTGTTTTTGGCTTTTTTTCAATTTTTACAGGTAGAGTGAAAAGTGGAGCTAACCGTTTCAGATTTGAATCTTTACTTTCAGTCCATTCTAAAAAACCAATCGCAATATATAAAACATTCGAACCTGTTTCATTTATGAATGATTCGGCTTGTTGTCTAATATATTTAACTCGAGTTTCTAAGTCCTTTGGATAAAGTAAACTCTGTAAAACATGTGTATTTTCAGGTTTTGATGAATTACTCGTATAATTGTGACTCAATTCAAAACTAATCTCATAACCTAAATGCTTTGCCCAAGATTCAACACTTGGTCCGTGATCTTTAATACCACTACCATTCTTTTCCTCCACCCCATAGTAGCTCTTGAGCTCTGCATCTAATGGTTTAGGAATTGGTAGTAGATCTATTATTTTTCTGTCATTTAATGCTTTGAATATAGAGTTTGGTGTAGTTTCAATGAACTGAAGGCACTTACCACGTGGAAACTTATAATTTAACAGCGAATTTCTTGAACTTAAATCCAATAGTCTCTTACGAATCGACTCCAATGAATCATATGCAAATGTTGCTGTACCCTCGGTCATTTAGTCTAAAAACCTCTAAAATTCAAAAAAATATTTTTACATTGCTCTTTTATGATAATAATTTAGCATTTTTTTAATAGTTGATAAACCTGTATCGCTAAATGATCATTTCACTCTACGCTGGCGTTTTTCTCAAACTGGATCTTTGGCCTCTCATCTCATTTTCTGTCATGGTCACCTCGATTTGGCTCATAGTAGTTTGGGGATATCGGGGGGCTTGTGAACCTGATCAGAGTCATGCTGGGTAACTTTCGAAATGATACAGCCAGTAATGGAATGATTGGCTTAAACAGAATGCGGGTTAATCAAAAAATGTCAGCTGTTCTGTTTTTTTTACAAGTAAACTTTCGTATCTTAGTAAAGTAAATCTATAAATATTATGTTCTGCCCAGACATTACCATAATCTAACTTAAATCATTGTTTTAAAGAAAAATTATTTCAATAAAGTAAAAAAGATACAAACTTGGATACATAGGTTATTTTTGTTGTTTTTTGTAAAAAATTTAATTTCATCTAAATCAATAATACTTTGAAAAAATTTCTGTCTACTAATAATTCTATATATATAAGGATTTTTTAGTTTTATGATTTATGTAATTTCTCAATATTCCAACTGACAAAACTGACAAAACTATGTTCTGTCAGTTTTGTCAGTATGGTTTTAGATCATTTCATAAATTTTTGGATTTATCCAATATCGTTTTGTCGGTCGTCCACCTTTTAAGGTCGCTTCAACTTTTTCAACGTGTACCCAACATATTTCATTTAAGATATCTAATGCTTCATATACATGTTGTATGTCTGTTAATGATTTCCAATTTTTACGAAATACCTCTCTAGCACTAAAACCATCTGTCCGCCATTTATCTGACTCTGGAAGTTTTTTCAATTTGTTAGCTAATGTACTTGCTCTAAAGTTAGAAGAATGTAGTACAAGTCCATAAATTCTTCTTGCATGACTTTCTAAATATTCACACCACTCAATTGCCATTTCAGTAGCTCGCTTGCTAACTCTACCTACGACCCCTAAATTTATACCGTCAATAATATGAAACAATAATGCCAATCCTGACATGAGTTTAGGATATTTAGATAAATGCTCTTGGATTATTTGATGTTCTTCATTCTGTATTTTCTCCTTGTGAAGTGCAGTAGTCCATTCAATAAAAAGATTTTGAGCTTCATCTGAAAATATAAAATATGGACTCTTGTTATAATTATCAGAGCTATTCGCCCCCATACTACAAAGAGAAACTTCATCGAGTTTATCTATACTTTCAAATATTGAGTCAACCGCGTTTCGTGCATCATTATTTGGTATTCGGTCAATATACTCCCAATTTTCAACATCAGGGTACACAAGTAATTGAAAGCGCTGTATAAGCCCATCATTTCCTAAACCTTTTATTGCTGGTTCTAGGTATTTAATTAATTTATCAGGCTGAATGCAAAATCAACACTTACTTGAACACCCATTCTCATCCAAGTTGGACACTTTAATAAACTTATACGTAAATTAAAGTGTCGCTTTACTTGGACAAAAATAAAAAATTACTCGATTTTTTTACCTCGTTTTTTTCGCATAGATTCACCTGCCAAATTGAAAATATGGGACCTATGAACAATACGATCTAGCAATGCCTCACCAACCGTTTGGTCCTCAAAGTAGTTGAGCCATAGATTGGTTTCATATTGACTTGTGATTAGTAGTGAACCGTTGTCACTATGTTTATCAATAACACTAATAAAATGAGCCAACCAAGAATTATTGATCTGTGATAAACCAAAATCATCTAAAATGAGCAATTTACAGGAAAGTAATCTCTTCTTTAAGGTCAAGATAGTTCCCAAATTTACCGCATTATTGAAATCTTCGAACAACTCAGTTGTATTATAAAAGATGACTTTAAAACCCAACTTACATGCGTTCGTTCCAAATGCAGAGGCAAGCCACGTCTTACCTATGCCAGTTGCACCTGTAAAAATTAGATTATGTTTGGACTTGATCCATTCACAATCAGCAAAACTTTGTAAAATATCACTTGTTAGCCCTTTTTTATTGGAACAATCTATTTCTGTCAGGCTGCTTGTCGGATATCGTATATTCGATTTATTTAGCAATGATAAGATTTTTCGATTGCTGACTTCATTTTGCTCGGCGATTAGTAATTCATTGAGAATTTCTAATGAGGTCTTTTTACTGTTAACCATTTCATCATAATGATCAACAAAGCAACTCAAACAACCATTGAGTTTTAAATCTTGCATTTTTTGTGCAATAACGCTCTTTGTAGTCATTTTGCATCCCCTCCGAAATAATTAGCACCACGTAAGTTTGCGTGTGTATAGGAATTCATTGTTTGAGTGGTGTTTAGAGGTTGGATATATTTTCTATTTTTGAGTACATACATTAGATCTGTAACTGCTAGTAGATTATATTTTAATGCATACTCACAAGCCTGATTAAGGACAGAATCAAGCTTTTTTTCTAAAATATAATCTCTAAGCCTATTTAAAGACTTAATATTACTAGCGAGTTGCTTGGACTTATTTAGAATTTGTTCCACAAACTCATAAACATAGTTTCCAAGAGATTTAGCCCACTGCTTAATACTTGCTGGGCTTAAAGTATTATAAAGCCTATGATTGGCTGGCATATGCTCCTCTAGAATACTTGCTTGACCATAACCCTCTAATAAACTGTGTGAAGTAATTAATTCATTCTCATAATAGAATTGAACTTCATGACTTGTAACACCGATATCTAACTTCTTACCTATCAGAGTATAAGGAACAGAATAAATATTCCCATCAATGGTGAACTGATAAAACTCTGAAACGGTTTGTTGAAATATCCATTTTGAAAACGGATATGGATGTTGAGGCAGTACAAGCAATTCATTTTTTTCAAATCGAAGAAAACGATCTGATCGACTTTCAGGGAAACGCTTAGTGACACCATTGTTGATTCTATCAACTTCTACATCGATAGCTTTTTGTAATTCTTCAAGCGAGAAAAATTTTCTTTCTCTTAATTTGACCAAAACAGAACGTTGGATAATTTGAACACAAACCTCTGCTAGCCCTTTGTCTTTGGGAGTACGAGGGCGAGTATTTAGAATTGCAAAATCATGATAGTCAGCAAATTGTTCAAATGTTTTGTTGAAAACTGTTCCATTACGCCCTGTTTTAATAACAGCCGCTTTTAGATTATCTGTGATTACTTCTCTAGGAACGCCACCTATACGATCAAAAGTGGCTGTGAAACATTTTAACCAGTCATGTGTTTGTTGAGTTTCGGCTGCAATCACAGTGATTAAACTTGAAGCGCCTAATACACCTACAAAGATTTGTACATTCCTCACCTCACCTGAATTGATGTCGTGAATTGGCATTGTTTTACCACAGAAATCGACAAGTAACGTCTGCCCAGCAGTAAAATGTTGGCGCATAGATGGGTGTAATTTTTTCAACCATTGCTTGTACAATTTCGCAAATCGAGAATAAGAAACACATTCTGGCTCTGTTTCTTTAAACTCAATCCACAATTGCTTAAGTGTCATATCTCTGATCTTCATTTGCTCATTGATATATGTAAAATCTGGAAGCGGTTTGCACTTCGTAATATTTTTTGCAACACCTGTTTGTACAATATCTACAAATTCTTGATTAGATGCTTTCAATACCTCAGCAACAGGTATTTGAATTTCATCTAATTTTTTAGCAACAACGCCAACTGTTGTTGGGGACACATTAACTCTTTTTGCAATTTGGCGATGTGTATTACCTTGCGCCAAAAACTCACAAATTTTTCTTTGTATTACAACGGCTATTTTCATTTGAAAACTCCCAAAATCAAAAAAATGGATAAAGGGAGAAAGAGCAAGCAATTTGCTTTATTGACTTTAAAAAACTAATTGAACAAAATGCTTAGTGTGTCGGTACTCAAAGACACTCCTCAATGGCTCATGTTCCAGCATGAGTCATTGATCTTTCTCCATAAGTAAAATAAAAAATTAATTTAGCTCATTTTTAGACTCCTTTTGTATTCGTTCAAGCTCAGTCAGTACATAAGAATTCATCGATTGATGTTTTTTCTTAGCCATACTTTTTATCCAAAAAACTAATTCTTCAGGCAATCTTAGATTTAATTGTTTAGTTGCTTGCATGATTATTACTCATTAGTAGCATTTTGATTCTATAGTATTAAAATGATTCTATATGCGCAATAGTTTTTTTGCATCATAATGCTACTATTGCTAATTCCTACTGTCCGTGGAATCCATGAAAAAAAAAGATATTCAGTTTAATCTTCGAATTCCAGAAGATTTAAAGTTAAAAATTGATGAAGCCGCTAAGATAAATCAGAGGTCTATCAATGCTGAGACAATGTCTCGCCTATATGACTCTTTTGTTATGGATAATAATATTCATTTAGAAGCAGCTAAGGTTATAGAAAACTTTTTGCAAGCTAGAACACCTACACAACGTAAAAAGGATGTAGCTGAACGACTTACTTTTCTGTTTAATCAAATTAAAAAAAGTAAATATTTCGATCAACTTACGATTGCAGAATTAGCATATAAAATTGATGAAAATTCAGCAGATAGTGCTGAATCATGGTTTAGAGCAGAAATGGAACCAACTTTTAATCAGTTGGAGAGGATCGCTGACTTCTTATCTGCGAATTCAAATTGGTTACTTTTTGGAAAAGAAAGACCATTCAAAGTTGAGAGCTTCCGTTTTGATGAGAATTTAGATAAAGATTTGAGATGGTTGTTGACCCCTAATCCTGAAAAAGCTTTCTTAAAAAATCAGTCGGTGCGAGAAGTTAAATTTCTTCGCAGTCTCAATGCAGAAGGCTCGCTAATTGTAGCTAAACTATACTCTAATCATTATGTGGAGTGTTTCCAGACTCCTTACCATATTAGTGATGTAACTGGTGTAGGTGGGTATAATTCTCTGCTTTATTTATGTTTACTCTTTAAAACTTTAAAAAAATATCATGGTTCATACCATCATCCTAATATCTACAGTTATTTGATTTCTGAAGAAGTGACGAAGAAAATATGGTCGGAAGAAACACACCCCTTACCATTGATTGATCAACTACATCAAATTCCATGGATGGATGATCTTGCTGATAAATCACCTAATCGGTCTTTAGATGAATTATATTGGAAAGGTTTTGATTTACTTAGATCACGGCTTATTAAGGATTTTAATGAAAAAGAATACATTCAAAACATTTTGAAAGATTCGGAATTTCATATTAAGCATCCTATGACTTTCGATTAATGCTACGTCAGTTTATGTCGTATAAATAAGAAAAGTTATTCTACTTAAATTATTGTTTATATAAACTAATTAATAGTTATTAAAAGGTTCTCTGCCCACATGAATATCGTCCAAATAGAAGAAAATGTTAAACAACTCATTCATAAAATTTCTAAAGGCGAGCTACATAGAAAAGAATTTATCTATGAGTTGCTTTTAGCTTATGGACATCGTAGCCAATCTATTGGACGAGTTCGTAATGGTGAGCGCAATTTAGCTGAAGATAAGGAAAACACCGTTTTTTGGAAACGTCAAATATACTTCAAAATTGCAAAACAGCATAATTTGCATGGCTTGATTTATCAAATGAAGGGTGAGAAGCGAACTGAAAGTAATAAGATTCGCTTCTTGATCGTGACAGATTTTAAAAATCTATTAGCCATAGATACTAAAACACAAGATACATTGGATGTTCCTTTTGGTGATTTAGCTAAAAAATTTGATTTCTTCTTACCATGGGCTGGGATGGAGAAAGCCGTATATCAAGGCGAAAACCCTGCGGATGTTAAGGCTGCTGAAAAATTAGCAAAGCTTTTTGACGAAATTAAAGCAGATAATTTCGATGAAGATGACTTAAATAATAAAGACAACTTACATCAACTTAATATTTTCTTATCTCGACTTTTATTTTGTTATTTTGCTGAAGATACCGAAATTTTTAAGGACAAACAGTTCACTTCGGCAATATCAAAGAGTAATGAAGATGGATCAGATTTATCAGCTTTAATTGGTCGATTATTTAAAGTGTTAAACCAATCGGATGAAGATCGTGAAGCAGATTTACCTGACTACTTAGCAGATTTTCCTTATGTAAATGGTGGTTTGTTTAAAGATGATATTCAAGTTCCAAAATTTACTCGTAAATCACGTAGGATTTTAATTGAGTGTGGCGCTGAATTAGATTGGTCTGATATTAACCCTGATATTTTTGGTTCTATGTTCCAAGCGGTGGTTCATACAGAACAGCGTAGTACGATGGGACAGCATTACACTTCAGTTCCCAACATTATGAAGGTGATTGAACCTTTATTTTTAAATGATCTATATGAAGAATTAGAGAAGAACCAAGACAGTGTTAATAAGCTATTAAAATTGCAGCAACGATTGGGGCAACTTAAAATTTTTGACCCTGCTTGTGGTAAACGTTACATACACACTTTTAATAACACATCATACATGCTAGTCTAGTGACATAATGATACTTAATACATAGATATCATTGTTTAATTATTAGTACATTACCTCTAATGATGATCTGGTATTAAGGAAATAAAAGTGGCTAGCCTAGAGTTTATCAATTACCAACCTCGTTCAATTCAAGTCAAAAATAATTCTATATCTTGGAAAGAACTCAAAACTAAAAGAATCGATAGACTGCCTCAAATAGTTTGGGCAGATAACTCAACTTGGGCGGAAGCGAACTTATGGGCCTTAGAACAGGCAACATCTTCAAAGTGCAATATTAAGACTGTCAGATCGAATATGTCTCACTTACTAGCTTATGCAAAATGGTTAGAGTCTGAATCAATTGATTGGTGGCACTTTCCAGAGAGAGAAAGTGAACGATGCTTAGTTCGATTTAGAGGCGCACTAATACAGGCAAGAAACTTAGGTGAATTAGCCCCTAGTACGACATCTCAAAGAATGTCATCAGTCATCAGATATTATAAATGGGTAAGAGAAAAGGGTTTGATTTCACCAGATTGGCCTATGTGGCAAGATAGATTTGTAGGAATCAAGATTACGAACGCATTTGGGTTGGAACATACTTTACGTGTAGTGAGCACAGATTTAGCTATTCCGAATCGCAAAGTGGCAGGATCTATTGACCTTGAAGATGGGCTATTACCTGTATCAGCTTTAGGAATGAAAGAGATTTTAACCTTGGCTGATGAACGTGCTTCCGAGGAGTTTGCCTTGATGTTAAGAATAGGTTTTTTCACAGGTTTACGTCTTGGTTCAATTACTGATTTAAAGGTATCTACCCTTCAAAATGCCACGATTATCCCAAATGTTGGATTAAAAATGCTATCTGTAGGGCCTGGTGCTAGACCACCAGTAGCTACGAAATTTGATGTATCAGGTTCAGTTCCAATACCAACAGAGTTGGTTGACACTCTGTTAGATTATGCTATGAGTACGAGGCGTTTAAAACGTCAAGCTCTAGCATCTCATAAAGATCAGGATATTCTTTTCTTAACTAGATATGGCAATACATATAGCGGTGATAATAGTCGCGCGGTAAATGTTGAGATATCCCGTTTTCGCACTTTAGGAAAGGATCTTGGCATCAATGTGTTAAGAGGTTTTCATTTTCATAGGACTCGTGCCACGTATGCTACTGAGCTAATGAAATTAGCCCTAAAATTGATGTCTGTTAGTGAGTCAATCCAATTTGTCAGAGAAGCCTGCCTCCATAAAGATGAAATGACGACTATGAAATATGTTAGGTTCATTGAAAATAACAGAGTAATGAAAGAAGTATCGGATGCATTTACCCTCGCTTTTATGGGGTTAATAGTGAGCCGTAAAAATGGCTGAATTAGATCTTGTCTTTAAAGGTTTAGCTTTAGGTACTCATGAAACACCTTGGGATTTGCAAGTATTTTTATATAAAGGCGCTGCAAGTGTTAGACGCGATTTAGTAATCCAAGCTATCCAAGATGGAAAATTCGGAGATATAGTTCAAGGTAGGTTGCCTTTTGTTATAAAGTTACATGAAGTTTTACAATCTTCTCTTAGTAGAGGAAGTTCTCAACAAACTATACGCTCATATTTGGAAAATTTATGGGGTTTCTATAGTTGGGTAGACATTGCTGATATGCTTTCAACAGAGAATGCTATCATTCCTACTTTTAAAGCTTGGACTGAGCATTTACTCAAGAGAGTTAATATTAATAAAGATATAGCTCAAATGACGGCATATAAACGAGCCTCACAGATAGCAAATTTAATTGCCCAAGCTTTAGACCTACCAGGTGCTAAACCTGGGCACAGTCTTATGCTTGCAACGAGACTCAAAAGGCCAAAAAAGACCAGTAAGACTTTAAGCACAGAGGCTGATAAACAGAATTTAGCAGACACTTTTGAGTTTGGACATACATTAACTACTATTTGCAATAATTTAGATATTGAAACTGTGCGTGGCAGCCTACCTATAAAAATCTTACTCGATCAAAATAAGGTCTTAACGATTGCTGGGAATTTAATTGAACCTGACTTAGATGTTGAGACTATAGAAAATAGTGGTGTAAAGAAAAGAGCTATCATTGCGCGACAACCATTAGAGGAGAATATCAGTCTTTTAGAAACTCATAAAAGGTCATCTATTCTGAATCTCCGAATTGAGTCAGAGTTACTGATATTTTTAGCACAAACTGGAATGAACCTATCTCAAGCAGTAGCTTTAAGCAAGAGTACTTACAGATGGCAGTCTGATGGGGAGGATTATGAAGTTTACCGAGTTTATAAGGGACGTAGAGAAGGCGAAGCCATTTTTCGCTGTTATAAAGTATATCGTGACCATTTACAGACATACTTAGATTGGCTTGATAAGACTGAATTAAGTCAAAACGATGAAAGGCTATTTCCAATGATAAGCCGAGGTATGATTCGTACTCAAACATCTAAGGTCAGCATCAGCACCCTAAAGAACTTGTTCAAAAAGAACAACCTTATCTTTATCAATCCTATTCAATTACGAAATACACGTATTAACTGGCTATTGAGAAAGACGGATGACCTGACTCTAACGGCAGAGCAAATGGGTCATACAACAGAAGTGTTGCTTAAAGACTATATGCGTCCTCATCATCAAAGAGCATCGAGTGAGATTATAGAGTTTCATTCCTTGATAGACCCGGCTCAATCAGCACCTGGTCCAGGATTGTGCGTAGACTCACATCAACCTAAGCAAATAGTTAATTTCCCAGAAAATGCACCTGTACCTGACTGTATCAGCCCTGAAGGCTGCCTGTTTTGTGAGAAACATAGAGATGTGATGAGTTCAGAATATTGCTGGAAACTAGCATCACATTTAGAACTTAAAAGACTTGAAACTAATCTCTATAAACCATCTGAACATAATTACATTCACCCAGGCAACCTTGTAATGGATAGAATAAAATTAAAACTCAAAGCAATTTCTGATGGCAGTGAGATTCGGAATACATGGGTGGAAGATGCTCAAAACTCTATTCGATCAGGTAAGTACCATCCAGCTTGGGATGGATATATAAGACTATTGGAGGTTATGGTATGAATGTATCAAATCTTCCAGGGTTACAAATTGATTTCTTTATTAAAGCAGATTCACCTAACTTCAGACCTCATTGTTGGCCTCCTTCAGTGGACTTTCCAGTTGTAGTTGACTCAGATGGTAATATCATTTCCAGATACGGTGACGTTCGATGGGATTTTTCAGTTTGGCACGGTAGTAATTTAAAGATTTACTTTGGTGATGGACAAGGGCAAGGTCATAAACTTAGTCAAGATAACGCCAATTTATTACGACAAGTTGTCGCTTGGTGGCTTTGGGGTTATGGTGGAGTAACCAATCCAACTTCTCTAGTATTTAAGTTTGATACAATAAAACCCCTATTTGTCATTTGCTCAAAACATAATATTAGCGCCTCTCAGTTGTCTAGCTTTCCAGATATAATTCGAGAAATAGCCTCTAATCCTACAATTAACGGAACACATCTAATTACTTACCTAAATGATCTTATGTTCATATCAGAAGAAATTGGATTTACTATTCTTAATAAAAAGGGTATGGAAGTTTTTATTAATGCAATAGTTAAACGCGATAAAGTTCAGACACCCTATATTCCTACTAGATTATGGCATTATCAGGTAAATAGACTGAAAGAGTGCTTAGATGATTTCATAGCACATAAAGACAAGATAGAGGAATGTTACAGATTTTGCTTGGAAGCTTATGCTAATAATGCTGGTGGAAAGCTTTCAGATGCATTTGATGGATTAGCAGAGAATTCACCTTTCAATACCGCTAGGGGTGTCGGTAAGAGAAAGTCAGGCCTAGTCTTCTACGGTAGCTTTTCTAATACAGCTAGGAGCTTTGAAATAGATGATTTGCTAAAAAAATGGGTTAATGCTGAAGAAAGATATGGTGTCAGAGCGCTTTCAAGCTATCTGAGTTTAATTGGCTTTGCAGGGTTGGCTTATATACTCAACTTTTCTTTAATGCGGGTCGAAGAAGGCAATAGGCTAAGAGCTGACTGTTTTGGAGTTGAAGTAGACTCTTTAGGAACTGAGATTTATTTCATAAGAGGAGCTACCACTAAGACGATCAAAGATAACAATGCTAGTTGGATAGTATCTCCGAGTGTCAAAATAGCCATTGAGGCTCTGGTAAGTGTCGCTTCTTTAAGAATATTAAGTGCTCAAGAAAACCCTTATGTAAGTTTACCTAAAGAGTTTATTGATAACCCTGTTTTACAATGCGCTTCATATGAACCGTGGACACCTAACAAAGCATCTCAAAATAAAAATCCGTTCAAAAATCCACGTCAATATAGTGAATCTCTTCAAATATGGCCCAAGTTATTCGATGAAAATGAACTGAGGATAACTGAAAAAGACCTAGAAATGGCTAATAGACTTACAAATGGTTTAGATCCAGAAAAATATGCAGTTGGTAAGGTCTGGCCTTTAGCTTGGCATCAGTTAAGACGTACAGGAGCTGTGAATATGCTTGCGAGTGGGATTGTTTCAGAGTTCTCTGTACAGTACCAATTAAAGCATGCCAGTCGAGCTATGAGCCAGTATTATGGTCAAAACTATTACAAGTTAAAAGAACCATTAAATAATGAAGCTCGTAGCTTTTATTTACGTGAAATGTATGAGTCTATAGTCAGAGACCTTAAAGAGCTACAAGCTGATCATTATGTTTCTCCACATACTGAGAAACGAAAACAACAACTCTTATCTGAGATATCAGAAAAAGATCACAAGCAGCTTTTAGCAGCAGCCAAATCTGGCAAGGTAAGCTACCGTGAAACGTTCCTTGGTGGTTGTGCAAACTTAGGACCACCCTGTCCATTAGGCGGAATAAGCAATATTAGCTCTTGTATGGGCTTTGGTGATGAAAAGCCATGTAAATCTGCATTGATAGATAAAGAAAAATTACCCATGATTAACCAATTAAAAGATGTGTTAAGTAGTCAAATAAAGGGTGTTGAAATTGGAACACCACTATATGAGTCTCTACAAGCCCAACTAGAATCAGCGGAGCGAGCTATTCATGTCATCCACAGAAGCTAATTCGAAAGTCAAAGAAAGAGTAGTAAGTAAGGCGGAAATAAGGTTCTTGGAAGCATTCGAGCGCTTAAAATCTAATAATCCAGAAATCTTACCTAAAGGGACTCCTGTAACCCAAAACAACGTTGCTAAGGAGGCGGGTGTTAATCCATCAGCTTTACGGAGTTCTCGATATCCTGAGCTAGCTCAACAAATTCAAAACTGGATAGAAGATAACAAGGAAAATTCAGTCCAAAAATCTTCAAGACAAATGATGCTTGCTCAGAGATCAAAGAATAGAGAGTTAAGAGAACAAATTACTTCTTTACAAGAACAAAGAGATAAAGCTCTATCTATGTTAGTAGAGACTCAGCGTGAAATTGTTAGTCTAACCTTGGAAAATGAAAGATTAAAAGCTCGCTTACCAGCGATTGATGTATCAAGAATATCATAAGCGGACATTTTGGCACATTAAGCCCATAATTCCCCTTATAAAAAAGCCTGAAATAATATTTCAGGCCTTGTCAACTTATTTCACTAACTTCATCAAACTACCAAAACTATCAATCACAGAATATTGCACTGCATCACCTAATGGTTGATTTTCTTCATTTAAAGTGACAAAGAACTTTTTAGCACTTTCAATTTTACGTTTTTCTGTTTCCCGTAAGTCACTGTCAGACATTGAGCCTTTAGTTTCCGCAACAAAATAGATTTGACGTACTTTGTCCTTATTGAAAGCAATTGCCCAGTCGGGATTATAGCTACCGAAAGGAGTTGGTATCTGAAAGCTGTCGGGAAGTTTAGCGTAAACTACGACTTCATCAGCACCATCCAATTCCTCTACAAACTTACGCTCATTATCAGAATCAGTGACTACATAATCCCATATATGCCGCTCGGCCTTATAAGACTGTAATGGAATGTTCTCATTACTTACAAAGATTTCATTGTAAGGATAGGTTCGATCCAAAGGATTATATTTCAGTCCTTGAATGACCATTTTTGCTTGCTGTTCGTTGATGATACGGCTCATTTCACGGATGAAAGCTTCTGGATTCAACTTGAACTGTGCGAATACCGCAGCATTAATTCCTTTTAAAATACGAGCAACTGTTTTACGAGTGAGATTAGTATCATCAGCAATATTGCCAATCAGGTCATAGGTCACTTGAGACTGAATAGAAATGTTCGCTACTTCAGTTTTTGAAGTCACCTTACCAAACATTTCTTTAGCTTTAACTTGCTCATAGGTCGATTCATCATGCTGAGTCGCTTCCGCAAGTTTATAACTCAGCGTTTCCACAAATTTGTTGTTACGCTCAACAGCAATACGTTCAACAGCACTAATGCTTTGCTCAATGAGTTTTTCAGAATCTAAATTAATTTGATAAACGGCTTTTCGATTAATTCGAGACCATAAAGCCTGAAACTCTTTACGTTCTAAATTGGCTTGGTTGATCGTATTGGTTAGCTTCTTATTGCCATTATCAGCCATACCCTCCAAAGCTTTAGGATCAAACAGCCCATCAATCAGCTTGTGAATTTGCTCAGTATAAGCCACCAAACTTTCAGGCAATTCAGCCAGCGTACCTTGCTCTTTCGCTTCATGATATTTTGGCGTTAACTGATCATTGTCATCAATATAATCATGCTTAGACAAATGCTTATTGATTTGCTTTGCCATCAATTCAGTGACTTCAACAGTAGATCCATCGGATAACTTGAAAATTTTACCTTTAAAGTAATCAGGGGTAGCTTGTGTCGGTCGATTCTGAATCGTATTCAAAATTTCTGATTGAAGCTTGAACACAAAATCTTTGTAACTTTCATTGGTGACAACTGTGAGATTATTCAGTTTGTGAATTTCTCCTAATGCCCCTTGGAAATGGTTGGCATCCATACGTTCGCCAAATTTATTCACTGCAAGGCGCATACCACGGCCAACTTCTTGGCGACGAGAAATGTCATCACTTGAGTACTTTAAAGCGCAGATCACAAAGACGTTGGGGTTATCCCAACCTTCTCGTAAGGCTGAGTGAGAGAAGATAAAACGAACATTCTTTTTTTGTTTTTCCAGTTCAGAATCATGTGGTTCTGGAAAAGCCAAAAGTGATTCCTTATCTTTAAGAATTAGATCATAAGCATCTACATCATCGGCTTGACTGACAGAAATACCTAGTTCTTCATCTTTCACTTTTTTCAGAGCTGGATCTGCTAGACGTTTTGATTTCTTATCAATTGAGAAATAACCGTTGTGAGTACGGTCTACGTCAATTGCTTTCAGATAGTCAAAATATGGATCATTTTCTAAGTTTAGATCCTCAATTTCATTGAGTACCTGTTGATACTGTTCTTTAAAAATTTGAACGTATTCGCCATCTACAGTATTATTATCTTCATCATATTGACGATATTTTGCCACTTCATCAATGAAGAAAAGACTCAGGACTTTAATACCCTGATTGTATAACTGACGTTCTTTTTGAATGTGTGCACGAATCGTTTCACGGATCTGAATGGTTCGCATGATCTTTTCATCAACATGCCCCAATGCTTCACCTACATGAATTTTGGTACCATTCAAAAAAGTAACCGAGTTATCTCGTGCATCAATGTCTGAGACGACATAACGGTCATTATACTGCTCAGCATTATTTGAAATATCGCTATATAAATTAGTGCCTACTTTTACCTTTCTTACTTCACGTTTAAAACCATTCTTGGTTTCAATCTCAACTTCTAGGCGAGCGACAGGTGAAGATTTAGATACAATGATGTCTTGTAAGTATAAATACCCATGTGTACCTGTTAAGCCTTGTACTTCCACACCTTTTACAGTGATTTTCTTCACCAGTTTTTGGTTGTAGGCATCCAAAGCATCCAAACGGTAAACAAGGTTATAATTGCGCTTATGTGTCGCGGAATAGCGCAGAATAAACAATGGGTTGAAGTTAGATAAAGACTCTAGGGTTTTATCCGCTCCCATCTTTTGCGGTTCATCCAAGATTAAAATTGGACGGTTACGACTAATCACATCAATCGGGCGACGCGATTGGAATTCATCTAGTTCATCATAGATACGACGGTTATCTTTACCTGTGGCATTAAACGCTTGAACGTTAATCACCATTACGTTGATCCCACCATTCGAGCTAAAGCTTTCCAAATGGTGTAATGCTTTGGAATCATAGATAAAGAAACGGGCCTTTTTGCCGTATTGCTCTTGAAAGTGATCAGCCATCATATTTAGGCTTTTATATACGCCCTCACGAATCGCAATGCTTGGTACGACCACAATAAACTTTGACCAACCATACTGCTTATGCAGTTCAAACATGGTACGGATATAACAGTAGGTTTTACCTGTACCAGTTTCCATTTCAATATCAAGGTTTAATTGGCTTTTGGTCAGGTTCTTGCCTTTGCCATTATCATCCGTGATGAGTTGAGATGATCTTTGTAATCCACTTGCCGCTTGTACGTCCTGAATGTTTTTCAGTACAGCTTGTAGATCAAAAATATGGGCATTCTCAAAACCAACATCTGCAATCACTTTTTTAGCCTTACCACCTTGTAAATCCAAGGTTTCTTCAAGCATATCACCCTGTGCAGTTGCTTTTTTAACTTTAGCTGCACCTTGGTCGATCATGTAACGATGACCTTCAGAACGTGGTTGTCCTTTAAAGCAATCCACAATCGCTTGTACTGAGTCTTTCTGATAACCAAGGGTTTTAAAACGGATTTCCATTATCTAACCCTCTTAAAGAAACTTGACTTCGGTATCAGGAGAGAGCTGTTTAAAGCGTTCTTTGATATTGGTTTTATCATGATCTAGATGGATGGCCTTTTCTGCCGATACGAAGCGTAAAGGATGATCTTTAGCAACTTCATCCACCACATCAAAGTTCAATTCATCAAAACACGCTACAAGGCTATTACCTGCAACATAAAATACTTCTTTTCCTGCAACAGTTTTACGTTCAATTGGTAATGACAGCTCAAGCCCCCAATCAAGCATGACTTGGAATAACAAGTCCTCAGATGTACGATCTTCTTTAATATTTGAAGCTAAATCCAGCATATCAGCTTGTTTTAAAGCGTCAGGTGTATAATACACATCCTTCATATTGGTTGAGTCAATTTTTAAAACACGGAAACCAATATCTAATTTCTCAATACCTTCTTTGGTGGCATTATCTTCTAGGATTTTTTTACCTGCACGACGGATACGCTCTTTAGAAATTTCAGCAATATTTTTATAACCTGCTTTTGCCATATCTTCTGAAGTTTCAATTTCAGCAGGTAACTGAACTAGAATGAAATTTAAGTTCAATCCGTTGTTAATATTAAAATCCAATACAGCATGGCCAGTAGAACCACTGCCTGCGAAGAAATCTAATACTAAATCAGTTTTTTTTAAATTAGCCATTTCTAAAAATTGCTGAATCATTTTTACTGGCTTTTTCCCACCATTAAAAGGGACCCCCCCTTCATGTCTAATATTGCCGAAATCAGCACTATAATCATAAAAATTTACAATAGGTTTATACTTTTGGGAGTCACCATTCTTTAATTCTTCAAGTCGTTCTAATGGAACACCCGTATAGAATTTACCTCGAATAGCATCAATTTTTTGTGGGCCACTTACATATCTATAGCCTAAACCATCTTCTCCCATGTTATCTATTTTATAGAGAACTCCCAAACCATCTTCTTGCTTTCTATCAATTAAATATTTCGCAAGAAATTCAGCAGCAGAACCTCCTTGTTTTACCAAGCTTCCAGATGCCCAAGTTTCTTTCAATAACCCTACAGATCCTTCAGGATGTTTTGTGATTTTCCATTCACCATCTTTAAAAATTGTTACCTTTTTATGTGCGATATTAACTTCTTGACCAGAAGTTAACTCTTCAATTGAAAAGCAGAATTTTGATAAATCGTATGGTTCAGAAGGTTTGTTGGGCTTAAATATATTTTTATCTTTCGCATAGATTAAGACATACTCCATTACCCGTTGAAAGTCACTATCTTCATTTAATGACTTGTTCGCATATCGAACCTGGATATGGAAGTTTTCTAAATGATTTGAGCTACCAAAAATTTCATCACAAATTTTAATTAAGTTATGTACTTCATTTTCATCGATACTTATAAAAATCACACCATCATCGCTTAGCAAATTGCGTACAAGTTTTAATCTTGCATAGATCATAGTAAGCCAATCAGAATGATATCTACCATTAATTTCTTTATTTGAAACTAACTTATTACCATCCTCATCAATTTGGCTTGATCTTTGTAAAAATTCATCAGCATTTTCAGCAAAATCATCTTCATAAATAAAATCTTTGCCAGTGTTATACGGTGGGTCAATGTAAATCATTTTGACTTTACCCAAGTAATTCTCTTGCAGAAGTTTCAGGGCTTCGAGGTTATCACCTTCGATAAACAAGTTTTCTGTCTTATCAAAATTAACGCTTTCTTCACGGCATGGACGTAAGGTTTTCGCAATTGGTGCATTGGCGGTTAGAATGGCTTCTTTTTTACCCACCCAATCCAGCCGATAGCGTTCTTGCTCACCTTCAACAATCACTTGCGATAGCTCTTGTTTAAGCAAATCAAAATCAATAGCTTTTTTTAGCTCACCATTTTCACCTTGTGCTTCTGTAACACAGTTTGGAAATAGTGCTGCAATTTTTTCGATGTTGCTATCGACTAGGTTAGGGCTGTGCATTTTTAACTTGTCCATCAATATACCTTTATATTTAATTCACTAATTTCTTTAAATCAGATTCAAGTGCATGAATATGCTTATTGAGTTCAACCTTACGATTAAACTGTTTTTCAGTTCTCAACTTGGTTTTCAGCTTATCAAGCTGCTTTTGTAAGGTTTCAAGCTGTTGAGCTTTTTGCAATTTAAGTTCAATGGAAACAGATTCATCATCGTTTTCTGGATCTTCATTCGATACAATCGGTAATATCTGTGCGATGAAATGTTCATATAGATCAGCCAGTTTTAAGTAAAGCGGCAATTCAATACGATCATGATCTTCTAGCCACTCAGAAGCATAATATTGGCCTATCACCGCTTTAGTTTTGTCTGCTTGATTCAAACGCTTATAGGTTGCAACAACTTTCACTTTATCCTGATAAACAACTTCAAAAATAATTGGAGTGAGAATGAGTTTATCAATGAAAGATAGTATTGACACATCTAAATCTTCAACCCGACTTTTTACTCGAAAGATTTGAATTTCCTTCAAATCTTCCTGATCTTGGAGGTGAATTGTAGATGAAGCCAACTTGTACGCCCACCGTATATTTTCCACTTGATTAACAAATAGCTGTTCGATCTTGGTATTGGCTTTTCCTTGTTCATAAAACTTATTTTTCGGAATTAACCGATCCACTTTAGCCTGCTGCGGAAACTTGTATAACTTCATGCTTAAGGTTCTTCAATCACAATAAAGCTAATCAGCTCAAAGTCGTTTAATCCAGAAACCACATCTACCAACGCTGATGTAGTCAAGCCTGAAAACAGGCTATCAATATCCTTCTCAGCTTTTACGTCCTGAATGGTATGAATCACAATATCCAACAATTCTGAATATTGGCTCATATCTCGTCCATCATTGGTTTTCTCATTAAACTTTTCATACGCTTCAGGAATCGGATGATCTTTTCCTCGACATGCTTTACGTGCTACATCTAGTAAATACTTAGCTTGGGTATAGTCATAAACGACTTCACCGCCTTGATTAATATAAACTAAGTAATATGGATATAGGCGGTTGCTTTGGCTGTTAGGCGACTCAGGATGTCGTGCTCTTAGGGTAAAAATGACTCCTGTATTTAAACCGAGTTCTGGCTGTGCAGGCACAACCGTATGTAATCCATTCGGTAATCGCTCCAATTCAGGATGCTCTTCCATATAGCCAAGCAAATCCATACGGAAGTCATTCAGCCCTAAATCAGTAATCGAAACCCCTGTATTGGCATCTTCTAAATCCAGCACTTCAGTTTGTAACTTTTGTAATTGTTCACGACGATAGGCAATATCATTAGCTTGGGCACTGAGGACGTTATCATCTCCCGTACTGGTCATATCGACGATTACCATGCGATTCTCGACCCGTTCTCGCAAGTTAATATATTCATCTAGGCTAATGTCAGGCCAGTAATTAACGAGCTGAATGACGCTGTTTGATGAGCCAATACGATCCACACGTCCAAAGCGTTGAATGATGCGTACAGGATTCCAGTGAATATCGAAATTAATCAAATAATCACAGTCCTGTAAGTTTTGTCCTTCAGAAATACAGTCCGTTGCAATGAGCACATCAATTTCTCTGGACTCTTCAGGGAATATGTCTGCTTTTTGCTTTGATTGTGGAGAGAATAGAGTGAGCAAGCCCTGCATATCATAACTTTGACGGCTTCCCACTCTGGTCTTGATCGTTGAAGTATTATCACTGCCGATCACTTTGGCACTGTGCAGACCATAGGTTTCTAGCAAAATCGGAGCAATATGCTCATAGATATAATTCGCTGTATCCGCAAAGGCAGTAAATATGATGACTTTACGGTTATTGGCATTAATTGGGTTCTGAATTTTCTCAACAACATGCGCTTTAAGATGTTGTAGTTTGGCATCCTTTTCAGCGTTAATTGGCTGAATCATTCGCAATAAACCGAGAATAATGTGGTAGTCACCGTCTAGATCCGTTTTCCAGCTCAACAGATCCATATCAGCCAAATGAATTTTGAGCTTATTGCCGATAAGGTCTTCGGTATTGAGTAACTCGCCATTTTCATCTTCATCGTAGCCAAAGTCTGGTGAAATACTGACTTCATCATCCGCCTGACGAGCTTCAAAATCCGCAATTTTAGCGAGTACATTTTCAATATTTTTCTTTAAAACGTTCAGCGTCAGCCTAAACGCATGGACAGAACTTTCTAAGCGTTTCAGCAAGTTGACCGTCATCAAAGCCTGTAAACTTTTTTCACGGTCTATCTGTCTTAATTTACCTTTACCTTCAACACGAGTATCAAAAATCTCTTCATATTTTCTTAAGGCACTTGGAAAGATATAACTGACTGGTGCATAGACTGACATCTTGATTAAAGACAGATCTGCATAGATTTGATTCAGAGAAACACTATCCTGATCGGTTGATAATGCACAACGGAATGAAATCGGCTTGAGTCGTTGAGGAAACTGTCCAATATCTTTGGTGTCATAGAAAGTTTGAATGTGCTTTCTTGAACGAGCAATTGTCACGCTATCCAACAGTTTAAAGAAATCGAAATCTAGAAGGTTAAGAATTGCTTGAGTTGTCCGTTGCCCAGGATCTAGTTTTGCCCAGGCATTAAAGCTGGCCTGTGCTCTGCGGAATATCGTTTCTATATCACGTTCAGTATCGAGCTTATTTTCTAATAAAGCTGCATTGCCTTCATAAGCAAGGGCAAGCTGATTCTTAAGATCAGTAAAGTGGTTATTCACTGGCGTAGCAGATAACATTAACACTTTAGTCTTCACGCCTTTACGAATCACTTGATTCATTAAGCGGTCATAACGTGTTTCACGATCCTTAAACGTGCCACGGTTACGGAAGTTATGTGACTCATCAATCACCACTAAGTCATAGTTTCCCCAATTGATTTTTGCTAAATCTATACCTAGGGTTTCACCACCTTTACGAGAGAGATCGGTGTGATACAGCACATCGTAGCTAAAACGGTCTTTGGCAAAAATGTTCGTGACTAGGTTGGCGTTATAATTCGTCCAGTTCGCTCCCAATTTCTTAGGACATAAAACTAGAACACTTTTGTTTCGTAATTCATAGTATTTGATTACAGCCAATGCAGTAAAGGTCTTACCCAAACCCACACTGTCCGCCAAAATACAGCCATTATAAGTTTCGAGTTTATTGATGATGCCTACTGCTGCATCTTTTTGGAAATTAAAAAGCTTATTCCATACCAAGGTATCCTGATAACCTGTCAGATCATTCGGCATAACATCTGCATTGATATCTTCCAAGAAGTCTTTGAAGATGTTGTAAAGCATTAAGAAATAAATGCGTTCAGGTGGATTTTCCTGATATACAGACTCAATGTGTCGAATAATTTCACTGGTGACATCTTCAACTTTTGAGGGATCATTCCAAATTTGATTGAATAACTGAATATAGGTTTGCACCATCGGCTGTTCATCAAAGCAGTTCACCATATTGGAAATGGCATTGCCTTTTTCAAAACCGAGTCCCATCGGGGTAAACCCTTGGATAGGCATATACGTTAAAGACTGCTCAGGTTTCTGAATACTGATGAATTCCTGCATCGGTGCATTACTGTTATTCGACTTAAATATCGCTTTTCGTCTGATCCAGTCAGCACACTCTTTAGCAATTGCCTTTTGCGATAACTGATTTTTTAAATGAATTTCAAATTCGGTTCCATATAAACTGCTTTCACGATCTTGTTTAGGAATCACAAATTCACGTTTTTCCTTTTTGAGCTTATCCGTGACGTTATCAGCAACAAAAGTTGGTGACGTAAAAACAAATTGCAGTTCTTCGATCTTTTCTAATTCTTTTTTTAAAGCAGCGAAGGCGTAGATTGAAAAGTATGAAGCGGCTATCTTCAATCTGGACTTGCTATTAAGGTTTTCTTCAATATCAGATCCTAATATATTATTAATGTTATCAATGAGTTTCATAAGTGTGAAGCAGAAAATATAACAGATACTAAATTATAGCAGCCTTAAATTTTATATGTGAAAATTCATAAAATTGTACTCATACTCAATTTCGTTGGTCTGTTTTTTGGATCATAAAAGAAAAAGTTGAGTGAATTAAATAAAATTGAAGTGATAATCATTTATGTCATTAGATGTGCTTTTTGCATAAATATTTAAAAATTGAAACCACTATAAGCTACTAAAATTTAAGTTATAACTTGAATATGAGGTCTACCTAATTTTTTTAAGGAGACTGTTTTCACCCTTAGAAATTTAACAACCATAGGCTTCTAAACCATTTTTTTCCAACTTGGCAATGTGAGCTATTCGTTCAATATGTATCAGTACCAAAATTTTTTATTATATGTCTAATTATTTTTTATTGTTGTTAGCACGATATTAAGTATTGGGTGCGATATTTTTCGATTTTCTCTTTGTATTTAAGTAGTGACAAAAAATCTAAAATGTCACCATTTTTCTATCTTAAGTAGTGACATTTAAAAACATCCTGATATCTTGTGTTTACAAGGTTTTCAGTGATGTCACCACTATAATATGTTACGGATACTGTGGTTCAGGCAACTTCCTAATTATTGCATATAAAGAGCTTCGTAAATTTGAAATGGAGCTTTTAAAACGTATTCAAGAGTTAGAACTAGAAAAAACAGGACAATTTTCAAAGCCATTTTCAGTGATTCAAGTTTCTCAATTTTATGGTATTGAAGTTGATGATTTTGCTCATGAAATTGCTATTTTATCTTTATGGCTAGTTGAGCATCAAATGAATTTGGTTTTTAAAGATGAATTTGGTGAATCTCTTCCATCTTTACCATTGAAACACAGTGGAAATATTATTGCTGGTAATGCTTTAAGGATTGACTGGAACTCTATTTTTTCAAACAGTAAATTAGACCAAGAAATTTTTATATTAGGAAATCCTCCATATTTAGGGTTTGCTCAACAGACAGTAGCTCAAAAAGAAGAAATAAAATTAGTTTGGGGTGAGCCTAAGAAACTTGATTATATAAGTTGCTGGTTTTTAAAAGCATCTCAACTTATTACCGCTTATAAAGGTGATATTGAAGTGGGCTTTGTCTCAACAAACTCCATTACACAAGGAGAGCAAGTCTCTGTGCTATGGCCTTCTGTTCTTGTTGATGGAGTTAATATAAGTTTTTGCCACACATCTTTTCAATGGAGAAATAGTGCTAGGAGTAATGCAGGAGTCTATTGCGTCATTATAGGATTATCTAAAAAAAATAAGGGAAAGAAATTAATCTATTCTGAATCAACTAAAAATTATGCGGAACATATTACGCCTTATTTAACTTCCGGCAAAACAAATTATATTTTAAAAAGAAGAAAACCTTTGTCTCAATTACCAGAAATGAAACTTGGTGAAATGGCAAAAGATGGAGGAAATTTGTTTTTGACAAAAGAAGAAGTGGATTTATTAAAAAATACTTCTCCCAAATCATTAAGATTTATAAAAGAAATTACTGGTGCCGATGAATTTATTCGTGGGAATAAGCGTTGGTGTATTTGGGTAAATGAAGAAGATTATGAAATAGCAAAAGAAATTAATTTTTTTCAAAAACGATTTGAAAAAGTGGTTGAATCTCGATTATCAAGTCCAAAATTAGCCACAAAAGAATATGCTTCAAAACCATTTAGATTTGTAGAGATTAGAGGAGATAACGTACATAAAATTATGATTCCTACTGTATCTTCATCTAGAAGAGATTATATTCCTCTGGGGTTTTTTGATGAAAATACTATAGTTAATGCTCCTAATAATGCTATTTACGATGCTGAACCATACATTTTCTCAGTAATACAGTCAAAGATGCATATGGCTTGGGTAAAAGCAATTGGTGGAAAACTAAGGTAATACCCCCATTTTTAATTGAATTAATGGGTAGAAAATCTAAAGCCTTGTTATTGTTTAAAAATAGGTGGACAACCATTTACTGACATATGAGGTCGTTCATGATTATAAAAGTACTGCCAGT
>NZ_VPBI01000023.1:0-2648 GCF_013418795.1 Acinetobacter sp. YH12120
CCATCATCAACAATGGTCCCCGTTGCAGTGTCCGCAGTCGCTTGTTCTGGCGTCTTCACGCTGATGTTGTAGTTCTCAACACCTTCAAGTGTGGTGTCGTCTGTACTACTTACAATCACTTTAAAGCCTGTATCACCCGCAGGGACAATCACAGTGAAGTTACCCGAAGCATCAGGTGTGAACTCTTGGGTTGAACCATCTGCAAATTCAACCGTCACCACGGCATCCGTATCGGTACCTAAAGTTGCACTACCATTGCCTAAGTTTACGGTCACTACAGTATCTGTAATGCTCTCGTTACTTAAGGTTACTATATGCGTTAGGCTTTCACCTTCATACGTAGCAGCATCTGTTATACGCGCTTGTGGTCGGTCGTCATCCGCTGTGCCTTTATTTGGATCTTGTGGATTAGTTTCCGGATCATATGGCTGGCTCGGGTCAACCGGAATGATGCTGCCATCATCTACAATTGTCCCTTTACCTGTGCTTGGCTTGTCCTGGGTAGAGGTAGTTACCGTAATCTCGTAGCTTTCAGGTCCTTCAAAAGTTGGATCCTGTTCACTTGGTACTTTCACCAGTACTTCTGTACCACCCGGTGGCACAATGACATCAAAGCTACCTTCTGTCATCTCGGTGCTGGTCCAGGTTTCACCACCATCCGTACTGTATTCGATGATGCCTGTATCTTTTCCTGGCTCTACATCAGTACCCGTCACCGTCACAGTAACCGTGGTATCTGTCGTACTTGGAGTCACAGTCACTGTATGAATCAGGTCATTGCCTTCATATTCTGTCACTGAATCCACTGTCGCAACAGGACGGTCATCATCCGGTGTGCCTTTATTTGGATCTTGTGGATTGGTTTCCGGATCATATGGCTGGCTCGGGTCAACCGGGATGATGCTGCCATCATCTACAATCGTGCCTGTACCTGTGCTTGGCTGATCCTGGGTAGAGGTAGTTACCGTAATTTCATAGCTTTCTGGTCCTTCAAATACATTATCTGAAATACTTGGTATTTTGACTAAAAAGCTAGAGTTTCCTTTTGGTACATTAACCTCAAATGAACCTTCTGAGATATGCGTGCTTGTCCAGGTTTTACCACCATCCGTACTGTATTCGATGATGCCTGTATCAATGCCCAGATCTGTATTACTGTTTGATATAGTAACTATAACTTTAGTAGGGTTATTACCTTGTCCTGAAATTGTGACAGTATGAATTAATTCACCACCTTCATACTGGTAAACATCATTTACACTTGCTTGGGGATGATACTTAGACGTAGTAACAGGTTTCTCTACTACAGGTACCGCATAGTCGGTTGTAGTTGGATAATCAATTGTTGGGTATAACGTATTTAAAGGAGGAATATTATCTACAACTCGATCCAATCTTAATGGATTAATACCATCAGCAATTGAAATTTGATCAAGTTTTGCCACCTGAACAAAACGATGACCACCTTGATTATCAGTTATGTTCTCCAACTCAGGTTGAACTTCTACATAATCCTTACCCGACTTTTTAAAGATTCGGCCATCTTCTAATCGAATAATATGGTCATTAGATTCATGGAATTCAATGTTTTTATACTGTTGAGCAAATTCTTGTAGTTTCTCAAGATCAGTTAATGTTGTATTCTGCTCAGCAAATTGCTGCAAAGAAAATACACCTTCCTGGTCAATTAAATCCTTGCCTTTAATTTCAACTATACGGCCATCAGGTAATTTGACGATAACACTACTATCCTTGCTTAGGACAAGAGTTTCACTGGAAGAGAGTTTGCTTTTAATACTAACTTTTTTTTCTATGCCTGCTGCACTTAATTGCAAAACCATTCCATTGACAGCTAGAACACTAATTTTAGTTGCCATTGCAAACCCCTTAATACATGCCGTATTTTTTAAGTTTCGTAGATTAAAAAGAAAGTGATATTACACTTTATATTCTGCCAATTCTATCACAAAAAAATCATAGTAATACCCCCCATTTTTAATTGAATTAATGGGTAGAAAATCTAAAGCCTTGTTATTGTTTAAAAATAGGTGGACAACCATTTACTGACATATGAGGTCGTTCATGATTATAAAAGTACTGCCAGTCAGTTGTATAGTCCTGCACCTCGCTCAGATCTCGAAATAAATATTGATTTAGACACTCATAACGTACTGTACGATTAAATCGCTCAACATATGCATTTTGCTGTGGATTGCCTGGTTGAGTAAATACATGCTCAATACCATGCTGATCACACCACTTTTCCATCAGCTCACTTATATACTCTGGGCCATTGTCGGTTCTAATGCGTTTAGGTTTACCTCGCCATTCAATGAGCTGATCAAGTCCTCTCAGCACACGTTCTGCTGGCAACGAAAAGTCAATCAATATATCCAATGACTCGCGATTATAGTCATCAATCACGTTGTGAACTCGATAACTACGTCCATCACTGAGTTGATCATACATAAAGTCCATTGACCATGATTCATTCTTAGCTGTCGGTACTGCAAGGGTTTCAGGCTGTTCTCGTTTAATCCGCTTATTAGGCTTGATTCTTAAATTAAGCTCAAGCTCCTTATAAATGCGATAGACACGTTTGTGGTTCCATTTGTATTTTTTAACATTACGCAAATACAGGAAACAAA
>NZ_VPBI01000007.1:0-123630 GCF_013418795.1 Acinetobacter sp. YH12120
TGCTGGCGACCATAGCAAGAGTGAACCACCTGATCCCTTCCCGAACTCAGAAGTGAAACCTCTTCGCGCTGATGGTAGTGTGGGGTTACCCATGTGAGAGTAAGTCATCGCCAGCTCATTATTCAAAGCCCCCTTGACATAAACGTCAAGGGGGCTTTTTTATACGGAAAGGAAAATATTAAGAAGAAAAGTAGAAGAAAGAAGTTTAAAACAATATATTTACAATAATAAATTATGTGAAAAATATAGCATATATCAAAATATCATAAATTACTGCAAGTCTATTTGGTCGAATTTATCTACAACTTTAGTCTAGGTTTTTAAGAAAATTAACCAGAGTTAAGTTTTTGCTGTAGACAAAAAGTGAATATTGATTCATTTTATATACAAAAGTGAATAACCATTCATTTTTTATAAAATAAAAAGCTCACAATTGGAGGTGAGGGAAAAATGACAGCAACAACAATGAATGTGAATGCTGTAGTGGATCAAGCAAAGTTTAAACCTTTTCATTTAAAAATTGTACTTTGGTGCGTATTTGTCGTTATTTTTGACGGTTATGATTTGGCGATTAACGGTGTGGCTTTACCACTACTGATGCAAGAATGGAATATGACGGCTGTACAGGCAGGTATGCTTGCGAGTACGGCACTGGCAGGCATGATGTTTGGCGCCATGCTGTTTGGCATGTTGGCAGACAAAATTGGCCGTAAAAATGTCATATTAATTTGTGTGACGTTATTTAGTGGCTTTACTTTTTGGGGCGGCTTTGCATCCAACCCAACAGAGTTTGGTATTTTACGTTTTATTGCAGGTTTAGGGATTGGCGGGGTATTGCCTAACCTCGTGGCTTTAACCTCTGAATATGCACCACAAAAAATGCGTAGTACCTTAGTTACCACCATGTTCAGCGGCTATGCCGTGGGCGGCATTATGGCAGCCTTACTTGGTGCATGGTTGACGCCTAGCTTTGGCTGGGAAGTGATGTTCTATATTGCGGGATTACCGTTACTTATTTTGCCTTTATTGTGGTTTTTCTTACCAGAATCTTTAACTTTTTTGGTGAAAAAACAGCAACATGAAAAAGCGCGTCACATCGTCCAGCAAATTAGCCCACAAGAAAATATCAGCCCACAAACACAATTTGTATTAAATGAAGTACAAACCGCAGATGCCTCAATTGCAGCCTTATTTAAAAATAACCGTGGCATGAGTACTTTGCTGTTTTGGTGCTGCTTCTTTATGTGTTTGTTGATGGTTTATGCTTTGGGCAGTTGGTTGCCAAAACTGATGATGGCAGCAGGTTATTCGCTGGGTAACAGTTTAATGTTCTTAATGGCGATGAACATTGGTGCTGTGATCGGAACCATCAGTGGCGGGATTTTAGCAGACCGTTTCCACTTAAAACCTGTGATTATTGGCATGTTTTTATTGGGCGCATTCTCTCTAGTGGGTCTAGGCTTTAATTCACCACAGCCTGTGATTTATTTATTGGTGGGCTTAGCAGGTGCTTCTGCTATTGGCAGCAGTATTTTATTGTATAGCTTTGTTGCTCAGTATTATCCACTTACGATTCGTTCTACAGGTATCGGCTGTGCTTCTGCAGTGGGGCGTGTCGGTGCGATTGTAGGCCCTATTATTATTGGCGTACTTTTGGGCATGGATTTACCACATAAAATGAACTTTTTGGCGGTGGCGATTCCTGCAGTGATTGGTGCAATTGCAGTAGCACTGATTCGTTTACAAAGTACATCACAGGTGGTGAGTGAGCCAAGCGTGGTTAAAAAAGCCAGCCGATCTTATAGTTAATTGATCGTTAGTGTTTTGGGACTTTGAAATTAAGGAGCATTGCTCCTTAATTTTTTGCCTATTCACTTTGTAGAAGATTTAAGTAAGAAAGTGTGTATCGCTACATTTCTACTGTGCACGAGGTACATTTCATTGATTATGATGTCTTGATTAGCACAAGCAAAGATTGAATGAATAGAGGAGCAATTAGGATGCTCAAGATAAATCGGCAATACTATGGATTTATATGTCTAGTTGTATTGGGTTTAACTACAGGGTGTAATGCGCAAGTTGAGCCGAAACAGAACACGGCTGCTTTAGAGTCAAAATCAACTTCTGCACAAAATTTACAACGCTATCAAATACAGCCAATTGCAGATTTTAATGAGCCGTGGGCATTGGCAGAATTACCCGATGGACGCCTATTAATTACAGAAAAAGCGGGGAAATTAAAACTTTTTGATCCAAAAACAGGTCAAAGCTTAGATGTTCAAGCTATCCCTGAAGTCGCCTATGGCGGACAAGGTGGTTTGGGTGACGTCATTTTAGATCCTGACTTTAAACAGAATCAGCAGATTTATTTAAGTTATGCCGAAGCGGGTGCGGGTGGTTACGGTGCAGTCGTGATTCGGGGCAAGCTTGTATTAGATGCCAAACCCACGCCAAAACTCACCCAAATTCAAAGAATCTGGCAGCAAGTACCGAAAGTATCGGGACAGGGGCACTATGCGCATCGTATAAAGTTTGGTGCAGATGGCAAATTGTGGATAAGTTCTGGTGAGCGACAAAAGTTTGAACCTGCTCAGGATTTAAAATCTAATTTAGGCAAAATTTTGTGTCTAAATGCAGATGGCACAACCCCTTTAGACAATCCATTTCAAACACATGGAGAGATTGCCAAGCAAGTCTGGAGTTTGGGGCATCGCAACCCTTTAGGCATGGCATTCGATCCCGCAGGGCAGCTTTGGGTTGCAGAAATGGGACCTAAAGGTGGCGATGAGTTGAATCTGATTGTCAAGGGCGAAAACTATGGCTATCCACTGGTGTCGAATGGTGATCATTATAATGGGTTGCCCATTCCAGACCATGCAACTCGTCCTGAATTTACAGCCCCTGTTCTGGATTGGACGCCAGTCATCTCTCCCTCAAGTTTGATGTTTTATACGGGAGATGTATTCCCACATTGGAAGCATAAAGCGATTCTTGGTGGTTTATCTTCAAAAGCAATTATTGTGGTGGATACGCAAGCACAGCCTGTTCGGGAGTTACAGCGTATCGAGATGGGTCAGCGGATTCGTGGCGTACTTCAAGCACAGGATGGCAATATTTGGGTGATTGAAGATGGTCAATCTGCCAGATTGCTTAAATTGGTGGCTCCATAAAATAAATTTCTTCAGGTCTAAACTTATTTCAAAGTAGGACAAAAAACAAATAGAAAAAAGCCCCAACATCATGTCGGGGCTTTTTCAGATTTATGTTTAGGTATTACTCCTGTTATACCTTTCAGCGTCCTGCCGTTATATTATTTATTATTGTTATTCTTGCTTTTAGAAACATCCTGTTTCTGTATGTGTTAAATATAAAATGAAAGCTGATCTTTGCCTAGCGTCAATTTTCTGCAGTGCATGTAAGCTAAAACGTACAACGATATATCGGTAAAATATAGATCAATAAACTGGATTTATTTAATTTTAAGTATTTGATTATATTTAATAATTATCTTATTCAATAAAAAATCTCCCAAATTCATTTTCTTGTACTTGGGAGATTTGAACAGCAGAAAGATGCAGTAAGTATGCAAATTGATTACATCAACTTAATACCTTGTTGTCCTGCTGGGGTCACTCTAAAGATTTCAACTTCAAAGGTAATATTTTTACCCGCTAAAGGGTGGTTAAAGTCTACTTCAGTCACATCATCGTTGACAGATTTCACCACGCCATAGAGGCTTTGTTTGGCTTTATCTTCAAACTCAATCATGTGTCCTTCAACTGGACGTTGCTCAAATTTAACCGTATCAAAAGTTTGTACGTTTTCAGGATTCCATGGACCAAATGCTTCTTCAGGTGGAAGACTCACGGTACGACGGTCACCTGCACGTAAACCAAATAATGATTTTTCAAAACCGGGTAATAGGCTGCCATCGCCCATAACCAAACTCACAGGTTCAGCGCGGCTACGGGTGTTGTCAATTTCTACACCATTTTCAATGGCGACAGAAAAGTGCAATTCGACTTTTGAGCCATCTTCAATACGAGTTTCATCATTTGGATTAATAATTTCAGTCATGTTGCGCCTGCGCTCGTTCAATTCGGTGCTTTTCTAGGAAAAACGTATCAATTAACAGCAGAATGGTGCCAAGTGTGATGGCACTGTCTGCAATATTAAAGGCAGGGAAGTGGCTGTTGTTGTAGTACACGTGAATAAAATCGACCACGTAGCCAAGACTGACCCGATCAATTAAATTCCCAATCGCACCGCCTAAAATCAAGGCAATCGCCAAAGGCAGTACGATGACATTTTTTGGCATACGCATTAGCCAAAATACAAAAATTACAGACACTAAACCTGCCAGTGAGGTAAAGAAATAACGTTGCCATCCACCTGCATCGGACAAGAAACTAAAGGCAGCGCCATAGTTATGCAGTAAAGTCCAATTCAAAAAGGGCAATACAGGCACTGGATCTGCGTAATTCAGATGCGATACTGCAATCCATTTGGTCCATTGGTCGAGAATAATCGCGACAATGGACAAGCCCACCCACCATAAATTATGTGGATAGAACTGGAATAAGCCCTTTTTGTGTTGTGGATTAGGCATATTTTCTCTCTTCGCCTTGACCTGTTGGAAGGTTGATAATACAACGTGAGCACAAACCTGGATGTGCAGAATGTGTATTCACATCAGGGAGTACATGCCAGCAACGTACGCATTTTTCGCCATCTGCTGCAGAAACTTTCACGTTCAAGCCATCTAAATCAGAGGCTTCGCCTTGTGCAGCATCAAAGCTATTCACAATCACTTGTGAAGTAATCAGAACAAAACGCAGCTCATCGCCTAGTTTATCCAATACGGCTTTGAGTTCGTCATTCGCCCAAAGCTCAACTTTAGCAGACAGGTTGGAACCAACGGTTTTGGCAGTACGTGCAGCTTCAATGAATTTATTGACGGCAGATTTAACTGCAATTAGGGTTTGCCATTCCGCTTCTGCCAAGATGTTGGCTTCAGAAGCCACTGGAATGTCATACCATTCTGCAGTGAAGACATATTTTTCTGATTGCTCAGGAATTAGCGGCCATGCTTCTTGTGCCGTAAAGCTTAAGATTGGTGCCATCCAGCGAACGAAAGCCTGAACCAAGTGATACAAAGCGGTTTGTGCAGAATGACGTGCTTGCGAGTCTGCTTTGGTGGTGTACTGACGGTCTTTGATGATATCGAGGTAGAAACCACCCAAGTCATTAATACAGAAGTTGGTCAGTGCACTGGTCACGATATGGAAGTTCATATCTTCATAGGCTTGCTGAATGGTTTTCTGTACTTCTGCGGCACGTTGCAGGATGTATTGATCCAGTGCAATCAACTGATCTACAGGCAGTGCATCTGTAGCGGGTTTGAAGCCATTTAAGTTGGCCAACAAGAAACGCAAGGTGTTACGGATACGACGATAACCGTCAGAGGCACGGCTAAAGATTTCCTTACCTGCGGTCATTTCATAGCGATAATCCGCCGATGCAATCCAGAAGCGTAGGCCATCTGCACCCATGTCTTTAATAATGTCTTGTGGGGTAATAATGTTACCCAACGATTTCGACATTTTGCGACCTTTTTCATCCACCACAAAGCCGTGTGTTAACAAGCCTTTATATGGTGCGCGTTCATTGATTGCAATCGAGGTGAGTAATGAAGATTGGAACCAACCACGGTGTTGGTCTGAACCTTCAAGATATAAATCGGCTGGGTCTTGCAACTCTTCACGCTCACGTAGTACGGCGTAGTGGGTCGTGCCTGAGTCGAACCATACGTCTAATGTATCGCGTACTGCATTGTAGTGCTCGGCATCATCACCAATGAAGTCTTTGGCTTCACGGTTGTACCAGCCATCAATCCCTTCTTGCTCGATCAGTTTTGCAACGTCTTCAATCAATTCAGGTGTACGAGGGTGTAATTCGTTGGTGTCTTTGTGTACGAAGAATGGAATTGGCACACCCCAAGTACGTTGACGTGAAATACACCAGTCTGGACGGCCTTCAATCATGGCTTGAATACGGTTTTTACCCCAATCTGGCACGAAGCTGATCTCATTTTCGATCGCATTCAATGCACCTTGACGTAAACCTTGGTTATCCATGCTGATAAACCATTGTGGTGTCGCACGGAAAATAATTGGAGTTTTATGACGCCAGCAGTGTGGGTAGCTGTGTTTGATTGGGTGATGTGCCCACAGCTTATTGCTTTCTGCCAAAGCCGCAATAATTTGTGGGTTGGCTTTGTAAATGTGCTCGCCTGCAAAAATTGGTGCGGTTGGTAAATAAACACCATTGCCACCAACCGGATTATCGACTTTTAGGTTGTATTGTAAACCGACTTTATAGTCGTCCACACCGTGACCAGGTGCGGTATGTACTGCACCGGTACCGCTGGCAGCGGTGACGTGTTCACCTAAAATGACAGGTACTTGACGCTCTTGAATCAGTGGATGTTGCAAGATCAGGTTTTCAAGTTTGTCACCAGTAAAGTCTGCCAACACTTCATAGCTGCTAAAGCCATAGCGTTCAGTTGCAGACTGTACTAATTCTTTGGCCAAAATAAAGTTTTGTGCTGCTTTTTCGTCGCTACGTGCTTTTACCAATTGATATTCAATTTCGGCATGCAAGGCAACAGCTTGGTTAGCAGGCAATGTCCACGGTGTTGTGGTCCAAATCACGATATCTGTTGCATCGGTAATTTGAACGCCCAAACGTGCAGATAAATCGGCTAAATCAACAACAGCAAAACCGACATCAATCGCATCGGATTTTTTATCTTCATATTCAACTTCGGCTTCTGCCAGTGCAGAACCACAATCTAGACACCAATTCACAGGTTTTAGACCAGGTTCGATATGGCCTGCTTTAGCAATCGCACCGAGTGAACGTACGATGTCGGCTTCTTGCTTGAAATTCATGGTGAGGTAAGGGTTATCCCAATCACCAAATACGCCCATACGCACGAAGTCTTTTTTCTGTAATTCAACTTGTGTGTAAGCATATTCACGGCAGGCTTTACGGAAAGTTGAGGCATCAACTTTAACGCCAACTTTACCGACTTTTTCTTCTACTTTGAGCTCAATTGGTAGACCGTGGCAGTCCCAACCTGGAACATAAGGTGCGTCATAGCCATCCATGACACGGCTTTTAATAATGATGTCTTTTAGGACTTTATTGACCGCATGACCTAAGTGAATTTGACCATTGGCGTATGGAGGGCCATCGTGAAGCACATATTTTTTCTTGCCAATACGCGATGCACGAATCTGCTGATAAATGTTGTCGGCATACCACTCTTCTAACCATTTCGCTTCACGTACTGCCAGATTTGCTTTCATTGCAAATTCAGTACCTGGGAGGTTTAGCGTGGCTTTATAATCCACTGCATTTTCAGGAGTTTGCTTATCGCTCATGCAAGTTGTCTTCCAGTTGAATCAGCCCATGGACTGACGCGTTTTACATTAAATATTCAGGGTAAAATTAAAAAGGGAAATTTGGATGATCTTGTCGAAATTCAAGAAGTTTTTCAACATCATCATCAATTCCCGCTTTGAGTGCTTCAAGCGAAGGGTAGTTTTTTTCGCCATGTAAATAGTTTAAAAACGTGACCCGCATTAACAAGCCATACAGATTAGCAGAAACATTGGGGAAATGTACTTCTAATCGCCATTCGGGATGTTCTTGCTTGATGGCAGGACGAGTTCCGACATGCCCTGCACCAAATAAACTGTTTGGGCTGTAGCCTGCAACACCTGTTTTGCTAGGATGTGCATTGCTGACTGTGTCGGTTAAGGAGGTGGTTTCGCAGACCACTTCAACGCCATAAATACCGTTTAAACAAGGACGATGACGGTTTAAACGTACGTTAATGGTGGGGAAATCTAGGGTACGACCAATTTGATCGCCATATTGTACGCGTCCGGTAATACTATAAGGACGTCCGAGCAGTTGTGCAGCGAGAGCCAAGTCACCTGCTTGTAGGGTTTGGCGAATACGTGTGGAGCTGACCCGTTCACCCGATAAATTTACAGTGCTTAAATTGGTAACTTGAAAACCAAAGTTACGTAAAAAGTCACTGTTGCCTTGACGGTTTTTGCCAAAATGAAAATCATCACCCAAAACTAAATGTGTGGCATTTAAGCTATTTTTTAAAAGGTGGGCAAAGGCTTCAGCATTTAAACTACGGAAGTGATTGTCAAACTTGGCCACGGCAATATAGTCGATGCCCAATTCAGTCAGATATTCGACTTTTTCCCGCAAAGAACTGATACGTGGCGGGGCATCATAACCTTTAAAAAATTCCAGTGGTTGTGGTTCAAATAGCATCACCACCGTTTTTAGTTGTTGTGCGGCAGCCACTGCTTTGAGTTGTTGAATCATCACCTGATGACCGACATGCACGCCATCAAAATTGCCAATGGTCACGGCAGTTTGGGCGAGGTCAGTGGTTGAAGATAAAGCATTCAGGCGGAGCAGCTGCATGATCGGATGAAAGTTGAAAATTTGTAAGGGCTATATATTGCCATATTCTCGCGCTTTCGTCTTGTTGTTGTGTTTTTAACCTGAAAAATTATCGAAAAATCAGGCAAAATCCGACAATTTAATCTGCAAATCGCAATCGGGTTTGCACCGCATTCAAATTTCTTTTCTAATGGGGCGGTTTTAATGAACTGCACGAGTAGATGGCTATGAATTCTGATTTTGCTTTAATTATGGCATTGCCCAGTGAGTCTAAAGGCTTGTTTGAGCAAGCTGGGATTCAGGTGCATTACAGTGGCATTGGTAAAGTGAATGCCGCATTTAAAGCCTTTGAAGTGATTCAGAAAACAGGCTGTAAAACCTTGCTCAATTTAGGCACTGCGGGCAGCTCCCATTTTGATGCGCATGCTTTGGTGGAAGTGAGTCAGTTTGTACAGCGAGATATGGATGTTTCACCGTTGGGTTTTCAGGTGGGGGTGACGCCTATGGATCAGGAGCATCCTGCAGAAATTGAGCTGGAACGCTATTTTGAGCATTTACCTAACGGAATTTGCGGTACAGGCGATAGTTTTGAAACGGGAACACCGAAAGTGCCGTGTCAGCTGGTCGATATGGAAGGCTATGCGATTGCCAAAGTCTGTAAAAAATTAGGGGTGCGGATGCTGTCGGTGAAATATATTACCGATGGTGCCAATGATACAGCGCATTTAGATTGGGAAGAAAACTTGTTGTTGGGTGCACAAAAACTATTGTCTTTGTATCAGGGTCTTAAATAATATCGTTACCAAAACGCCACGACCCTAGTCATAACTAGGGTCGTGAGTAAAAGTGCGTATCTTAGTTAGTGCTGTGCAATTAGTCTTCTGATTCTTGTTCATGTGTGGCTGTGACCACAGCGGCTTGAGGTGCATCCACTTCGTCCTGACGCGGCATAATACCGTAGAGCATCATGTGAACCGTATGTTGCAAGACACGTTGCAACATGCTACGGTTGCGCAGGGTTTTACCTGTCACCATTTCCATTTGCGTTGCAAAGTCGGCATAGTTTTGGGTAATCGCCCAAATATTCAAAATCAGCAATTCAGGATCAATCTGTTTAGACAGTTTGCCTTGCTCTTGCCACATGGTAATGACTTTGGCTTTGCGTTTGACCAGTTTTTTCAGAGGGCCTTTTAAAATTTCCTGAATATGTGGCGCACCTTGAATCACTTCTAATGCAAATAGACGTGATGCTTTCGGTTGAGTACGTGAAACCTCAATTTTCTGCAGCAGATAATTGGTAATTGCTTCATCAGGCTCGAGTTCAGCTTCGAGCATTTGCAAAGGTGCCAGCCATTTTTGTAGTACTGTAGTCAGTACCTCAACATATAAGGCTTCTTTATTTTCATAATAATAGAAAATATTCGACTTATGCATCTCTGCAATTTGTGCGATTTCGTCCAAACTCGCGCCGCTAAATCCGTATAAAGAAAATACGTCGAGTGCAGCATTGAGAAGCTGATGGCGTTTTTGTGTACTCTTTTTTTGTTCCATTCGTAATTTTAAAACAATGAAAAAAGGGAATTATTAATTGTACGGCAAATCATCAGGCTTGTGCATCTTTTAAAGATGTATTTTTAAAATATTTTTAGTTTATTCTGTAGTTTAGCTATTAAATCCGTGAAAAGCATGATTAGAGAGGGGGAGTATCTCGTTTTTGTATTTCCTGACTGAATGAATAAGTTCTTTGAATTTTCTATATAAATGATAAAAGTAAAGTTTCTTCCTGCCTTGCATCAATTTTATTTAAAAAAACTAAACAGTGGTGTGGATGCTGCCAATTTTGATCATCCCTACACTGTCGTGCTGACAGGTATAGGTGTGATGACCTGATTTAATCGGCAGCATGTTCCACGTGAAACATTTCTGGGTTTTGATTGTGCTGTGTCATTCAGCGTACCAAAAGTTTCGCTTAGAGCCGTTTTTTACACACAATTGAGTTGCGTTGATAGTTATATAAAGCCTGACGTGCATCGGGTAAATCATCGACACTGGCAGGTGCAAAGCCCTGTTCTAAAAACCAGTGTGCGGTGCGAGTGGTTAAAATAAATAATTGCTGAATACCCATGGTTTTGGCTTTATCTTCTAAATAATCCAGAATTTGGCGACCACGGTTGGATTTACGATAAGCAGGATGCACCGCGACACAGGCAATTTCGGCCGACTTGAGTTCATGACCTGTGGTCGGAATGGGGTACAAGGCGGCACAGGCGAGAATCATGCCGTCACGTTCAATCACTGCAAATTGTCCAATTTCATTTTCCAGACGCTCACGTGAACGATATACCAACACGCCTTCTTCTTCTAAAGGACGTAATAAACGAATCAAACCGCCTACATCCTGAATATTGGCCGTACGCACTTCTTCATAATGTGCATCACTCACCATCGTCCCTGAACCATCACGGGTAAACAGTTCTTCGAGTAAAGCACCATCGTAGGCATAGGAAATGAGATGTACCCGATGTACGCCGTTTAATGAGGCATCTTGGGCTGCATTTAAGTGTAAAGCCAATTCAGGATGATGTCGCTGAGCATCTTCAATATATGGATTTAAATGTTGCGGATGAACTTCACGTTGCAATTGACCTTCGGCATTCTGCAAACCGTGCTGCGCGCCTAAGAAAATCAGTTTGTCAGCTTTTAATTGAATGGCAGTTTTAGTTGCCACTTCTTCAGCCAACAAGTTAAACACTTCACCTGTGGTGGAATAACCTGTTGGACCGAGCAACACAATATTATGATTTTCTAAATGGCGTTGAATGGCATCGACATCTACAGTGCGGACTTCGCCAGTCAGTTGATAATCGACCCCATCACGAATGCCATACGGTTTGGCGGTGATAAAGTTACCCGACACCACATCAATCCGTGCGCCGTACATAGGGGAGTTAGCTAGCCCCATCGACAATAAGGCTTCAATTTGCAGGCGAATTGAACCGACAGCATTCATGACACACGATAAAGATTCACGAGTGGTGACACGACGTTGCAAATGAAACGGTGTATCAATTTGGCTGAATTTTAAGTTTTGATTAATTTGTGGACGCGCACCATGTACCAAAATCAAACGAATACCAAGCGAGTGTAGTAGGGCAATATCATGAATAATGTGCTGAAAGTTTTCATGCAAAACCGCTTCACCATCGAACATAATCACAAAGGTTTTATTGCGGTGGGCATTGATATAAGGCGCAGAATGTCTAAACCAATGCACATATTGTAAGGTTGTGCTGTGCGGGTTTTCAGTTGGAGTCATTCGTTGGCCTGCTGTAATGATCGATGGTGCTGTCTTTGATTCTAATCAAAAAATTCTGCAGCGGAAGACTAAATATAAAAAAACACCTGAATGGTGCTTCAGGTGTTGTGGAGAAATGCTATTTTTCAGCTCAGGCTGAACGGTTTTAGCCAATAATACGAATAATACGCTGGGTGCGCTCATTAATCAGCACATAGTCACCGTTGACTTTATACCACTGCTGATAACGACCTGTGTTGGGTAAACGACGTGCTTCACGATCACTGACTTTGTAGCGGTTCGCATCATATCCGCGTGGGAGGTTTTGACCTACACGCCAGTCACGACTTGGATTCACGCGTTTTTGATCATAACGCTTTTGTTCCCACTGTGCATGATGACGTGGATTGTCCCAGCGCTTGTCTTGATGTTTATATGCTGCACTCGCTTGATGACGACGATCATCATAACGATGGTCGGGTGCTGCCATGGCCGATGTTGCGATAATTGCGCTTAAAGACAGTGCTAAGGTGCTGAGTAATTTTTTCATGGGATTTACCTTCAGTTTTAAATATGGGTTGATGTGTTCAAATTAATCAAATACTCAAGATAAACGATGGTGGAAATTGAGGTGAATTGTGAATTTTATGGAGAAAACAAGGAGAGCTCGAGCGGGATATTTCACAACAATAAGATGAGTGTGAGCATCATCCTATAAAAAAGCCCAAAGTGGACTTTGGGCTATGGATTTAGAGCTTGTGTATGTACAGCAGTAGGTCTATAAACCTGCGATACGCAAAATCTGGTGATTTTCGACATCGACCAAAATGTAGTCTTGGTTGATTTTATACCATTGTTGTTTGCGTTCAGGGCGGGGCAAGTTATGTTCCTGATAATCGACTTTATAACCATTGCCACGATAATGCTGCGGCATGACATAACCCGTTTGCCATTTATGTTGCTGTAGACGTTTTACACCACGTTCTTCACGCATGCGGCGTTTGTCTTGCATACGCTCTTCAGCATCGGCACGAAATTCACGTTTATTTTGTGCTTGGTGACGAGGATGGTCAGCTGAGTCTCGATCAAATTGAGGAGCGGCAGTTGCAAAATTGCTGCTTAGTAAAGCACTGAAAGACATTGCCAGAACTGTCAAAATCTTTTTCATGTAAACCCCTCATTCTCTCATCTTGATATCACAGTTCATACTTTAACCATTAAATGCAGAGAAACTGTGAAGAAAGCACATGAATTTTTTAAATACGCTCTGCAGGATGCGGCATGGTATTGATTCTATTATGCGACAAAATACGAAATTTAGTAGCTATCGCTCAGAAAATAGGGGTGGGATGATTTTTCTTGTGCTAAGGAAAGGATGAGACATCACCATAGCAGCGTACTGCTATGGTCTGCTTTAGTTCCAATGTTCAGTTAAGCCTTGTAAAGATTGCACAGCGATGGCAACACATTCGGCTGTTTCACGATCATCCAAAGCCACAATTAAATGCTGACCTAATTGCAAGCTTTTAATACTTTGAATCACGGCAGTTTTACGTTGAATATCAGTCATCACAATTTACCTAATGCTTGTTGTGGAGATACATCAAGCATAGGTGATGTATATTGATTTGGAAAACCGTATAATTTTATAAAAACAATCCAATAAAACGATTATTGCCACCGTTGCCATGAGTTTTGCTTAATAGGCGTAGTTTAAATCGGTGTAGTCGGTCAATGATTTTTGAATATGTGCATTGATAAATTCGCGTACATCTTCAGTACTCATTGGTGCGCCTTGCTTGCTAATCACGTGTTCAATTTCAGGTTGCCCTTCAATTTTAATACGATAAACAAAGTTTTTAACCACTTTGTAGGCATCGTCCAGTTTTTCAATGCCTGTGACATAGTGGTAAGCATGTTCAAAATTAAGGTCGGTATGTGAAAATACAAACTGATCAAACAGTTTGATTTTCTGACCGTTGTCGAGTGCCTGAATGTCATCTACGATGCTGGCTTCAAACTTCATGCCATATTTTTCAGAAATAGGCTGACCATCAATCAGTAAAGACACCATACCATCTTCAAGTGGTGTCACGGTGATGTTGTTTAATTCAGTCATGTTGCTCTCTGCATCGTTGAGGTTGAATTGAGATGTGGAAGCATGGTAATCAGGCTTTGCATTGCCAAAAATAGGCAGGATAGAAACCTGAAAATGCTTGTGCGATGCCATTTTACCGCAAATCAATGTGCAAAAATTGGCAATATGCTAGGTTAAGTCCATAAAAAAGGAAGCAAGCGCTTCCTTTCTTCGGATCAAACGACAGAACTAATCCTGTGCATCAATACTTTGACCATTCATGTGCAAGCTGTCATCGCCCATTAAATATAAATAGGCAGGCATGATGGCATCGGGTGTAGGTAAAGTTTTTGGATCTTCATCAGGATAGGCTTTGGCACGCATGGCAGTGCGGGTTGCACCCGGGTTAATGCAGTTGTAGCGAATATTTGGATGTACCTGTTCTTTGGCAAATAACTGGCTCACCGCTTCAATTGCAATTTTAGACACCGAATAAGCACCCCAGCGTTCACGTGCTTCACGACCTACACCTGAACTGGCAAACACGACTGAAGCATGTTCCGATTTTGCCAAAAGTGGTAATAATTCCTGAGTGAGTACAAATGGCGCACGTAAATTCACTGCCATGACGTCATCCCAAACATCGGCAGGGTAATTTGCCAACTCAGTCCGTTCGCCTAAAATGCCTGCATTATGCAAAATACCATCCAAACGTCCGAATTGTTTGTCTAGGGTATCGACCAGTAATTCATAATCTCGTGGTGAAGCACTTGAAAGCTGCAGCGGCAAAATAGCAGGTTGTGGTGCGCCTAAACTTTCGATTTCATCATAAATCACTTCAAGTTTATTTAAGGTACGACCATGCAGCACTACGGTTGCTCCGTGTAGCGCATAACTGAGGGCAGCCGCTCGTCCAATACCATCACCCGCACCTGTGATCAGGATAATACGATCTTTGAGAAGATCGGGGCGAGGTTGATATTCTGAGTATTTCATGGGCATCCCTCCTGTTCATTTCTTATTGCTTATGGGTTGAGTTTCATGTCATCGCTTTACAGGACTGATTCAAGCATTGGCACTGCTGTTTTGCGTTGCAGCTTGCAGCACCAATTTGTCTAAAACCGTATGTAATTCAGTCACTGAATCCACTATACAATCTGCTTGCCATGCTGTTAAGTCATCTTTGTGTTGCAAGGGTAAATAACCGTATGCTGCCAAAATGGTATACATATTGGCGTTACGACCTGCATCGATATCACGTGGATGATCGCCCACATAAATACAATGTTCTGGGGCAATTTCAATCTGTTTGGCCGCCAAATACATAGGTTCTGGGTCTGGCTTGGTACGGCTAACATCTTCAGGGCAGACCAAAACTGCACAGCGTTCAGTTAAATTCAGTGCTTTGAGCAGTGCTTCGCTGAGCCAGCGCGGTTTATTGGTGACAATACCCCACGGAATTTGACGCTGTTCCAACGCATCAAGCAGTGGATACATGCCTTCAAACAGATCAGTTTCGACTGCAATATCTGCACCGTACAGGTCTAAAAAGCGTTGTCGATGGGCCAAAAATACAGGGTCATCTACCTCAAGTTCTGGATAGACCAATTTGACCATCGCCCGCGCACCTTCAGATACCTGTGTGCGAATGGCGTCTGCTGCCACAATCTCACAGCCTTTATCGCGGCACATATCTTGAATGATGCGAATAAAATCTGCAGCGGTATCAATTAAGGTGCCATCGAGGTCAAATAAAACCGCCTTCATTCTGTTGCCTCATTGACCGTGTAGACCATGTAGTTCACATCAACATTAGGTGCCAACCAATAGCGTTTAGTCAGTGGGTTGTAGTGTAAACCCGTCATATCTTTAAGTTTTAAACCCGCTTGGCGAATGTCGTGTGCCAATTCAGACGGTTTAATAAATTTATGATAATCGTGTGTGCCTTTGGCTAACATGCGCAGCACGTATTCTGCCCCAATAATGGCAAATAGGTATGATTTAGGGTTGCGGTTAATGGTCGAGAAAAATACATGACCGCCCGGCTTGACCAGTTTTTGGCAGGCTTGAATAATCGAGGCCGGATCAGGTACGTGCTCTAACATTTCCATGCAAGTCACCACATCGTATTGACCAGCTTGCTCATCTACCAATTGCTCAACAGGAATTTGGCGATATTCAATATTGTGTACGCCTTCTTGTTCTGCATGCAGGCGTGCCACGTTTAAAGGTGCTTCGCCCATATCAATTCCAAGCACATTGGCACCGCGACGAGCCATGCTTTCTGCCAAAATACCACCACCACAGCCGACGTCTAGCACTTTCTTGCCTGCCAAGCCGCCTGCGTGCTCACCAATCCAGTTTAAGCGCAGTGGATTAATCATGTGCAGGGGACGGAACTCGGAATGCTGATCCCACCATATGGCTGCAAATGCTTCAAATTTGGCAATTTCTTGTGGATCAACATTCAAATGCGACATGGGTGCCACCTCAATTGGGTCGTGATAATTGGAAAAATAGATATAAACCCTAGTGTAGCGTTAATTCTAAAAAAAGCGATAAAAGCTGTAAAAAAGTTCACAGAAGGAAAACGAAATCAGCATAATTGATTTATAGTGTTGCCATACACTAAACAGAATGATTTAGAGGATTATAAACGCAATGAAAAAATTCCTTTTAGGTAGTTTGGCAACTGCCATCTTTGCTATTTCTGGTAGCACTATGGCGGCAAATTTTGTAGCAGGTAAAGATTATAGCGTTGTCGCCAACCCGGGTAAGGTTGATGTACCGGGTAAAATTGAAGTGCGTGAGTTCTTTTGGTATGGCTGTGGTCACTGCTTTACTTTAGAACCATATATGCAAACATGGTTACGCCAGTTACCTAAAGATGTGAATTTTGTGCGTACTCCTGCAGCCATGAATCCTGTTTGGGAAATGAATGCACGTGGTTATTATGTGTCTGAAGCTTTGGGTGTGCGCAAGAAAACTCACTTGCCACTTTTCCATGCCATTCATGACAAAGGTCAGCAAATTTTTGACCAACAATCACAAGCTAAATTCTTTGTGAAATATGGTGTACCTGAAGCGAAATTTAACAGCATGTTTAACTCATTTGCGATCACCTCTAAAATTTCACAAGCTAAACAATTGGCGCGTCAGTACCAATTGACAGGTGTACCTGCGGTGGTGGTGAATGGTAAATATATCGTTCAAGGCGATAACGGCAAAGTGATTCAAGTAGTGAACTACTTGGTTGATCAAGAGCGTAAAGCTAAGAAATAAGCAGATGCAATAACAAGATGATGCAAGGCTGAATCAGCAGCGCATCGCTAAAAACCGCAATGATTGCAACGTCATTGCGGTTTTTTTAATGCAGGTTAAAAGTGTGTTGTATGTTTAATCTGCGACAGGCTGCGGACGTTGCCAGTGGCAAATGCCACGAAATAATAAATGTACTTGAGTAATGGTTTGTTGAATAAAACGCTGCTGTTGTTCAGGTAATTTTTCGGCTTCAAATTGGCGTTCTAAACCAATCCAGCTCATTGCCCAATTTAACGATAAATTAATTAAAATATTGGCCAGAATGTGAAAATCTTCAGCATGCTGAAAATGTTGTACGCTTTCGACCCGTTGTAAATCATTAGCTAAATCTTCAATTAAAAAATCAATTTCACGGGCGATGGCTTGCCGTAAAATGGTCGAACCGCCCCAGCGTTCGGCAATTAAAAAAATCCATTGTTGTGGATGTTGATCGACAGATTTAAAAAATAGGGTCAATGCCTTTTCGGTCTGTGCATCGGGTTGGTATAAATAAGCTTGTCCCAACTGATACAAAATACCTTTAATGTGCAAGGCAACTTGATCGACCAAATCTAGCCCCAACTCATCCATATCTTGAAAATGCCGATAAAATGCGGTGGGCACCAGTCCAATCTGTCGTGAAATTTCTCTTAAGCTAATGCTGCTAAATGCACGTCCTGCGCTGCTGAGTTGCAGCACTGCATCCATAATTGCCTGACGACTTTGTTGTTTTCGTTCTTCCCGAATCGACATTGTATTTCCTGATTCTGCCAGTGCCGCGCAGTCTAACAAAAACCTGTGTTTCACGATAATACTAAAAGATGAATGAAGCCACTTTGTAAAAATACAGGCAAAATTTACCGAAACAGCACACGTCAAGCTTTGGAAAAGCGACCTGCGCTGTGGCATCTGTTATACTTGCGGGCAATTTATTTGAGCCAAAAATAAGGACACATTATGCGTATTGACCAACGAGCTTTAGATCAATTACGTGAGGTAAAAATTACCCGTAACTATACTCGCTATGCTGAAGGTTCAGTGTTGGTAGAGTTTGGTCATACCAAAGTTTTGTGTACCGCAAGTATTGATAACTCTGTACCGCGCTTTTTAAAAGGGCAGGGACAAGGTTGGGTAACTGCAGAATATGGCATGTTGCCACGTTCAACTCATACCCGTAGTGACCGTGAAGCGGCGCGTGGTAAACAAAGCGGACGTACACAGGAAATTCAGCGCTTAATTGGTCGTAGCTTGCGTGCCATGGTCGATTTGAAGAAACTGGGTGAAAACACCATTACCATTGACTGCGATGTGATTCAGGCCGATGGCGGTACCCGTACTGCAGCCATTACAGGTGCAGCAGTGGCATTGATTGATGCTATGAATGTGTTGCTGGAAAAGAAAAAAATTAAGCATGACCCATTAAAGGGTTTGGTGGCTGCAATTTCTGTGGGCATGTACCAAGACCAAGTGTTATTGGATTTGTGCTATGAAGAAGATTCAAATTGCCAAACTGATTTAAACGTGGTGATGACACAAGCAGGTGAATTTATTGAAATTCAGGGTACTGCTGAAGATAAGCCGTTTAATCGTGTGCAATGTAATGCCATGTTGGAAATGGCAGAAAAAGGTATTCAGGAATTGGTAAAAAAACAGCAGCAAGCTTTAGGTTGGTAAGCTAAGCTTTTTGATGTTTTTCTGCTGTTTAAGAGCGCATCTTCGGATGCGTTTTTTATGGATGAGATTTAGATTGCGATAGGAAGCGTGAAGCAAAAAGCTACAATATTGCAGGATGCGTTCTTTTAAGATGGAAAACTGTATGCAAAGAGCCTGAATGAAAAGAGGAGGAAAGCATGAAACTATTGATTATTTTAATGTCTGCCATGATGTTGTTTTTAACTGCATGTGATTCACGTACTGAGCGTGAAAATGAAGACAATCGTAGTGTACTCGGTCAAGCTTCTGACAACGACAACGACAACGACAACGACAACGACAACGACAACGACAACGACAACGACAACGACAACGACAACGACAACGACAACGACAACGACAACGACAACGACAACGACAACAAGGACGATGATTAAATTCAAAATTGAGGCATAAAAAAAGGAGGCTCATTTGCCTCCTTAAAATCAATTTTTGGAAAAAATTAAGGGTGCAGATTGCACCCTTAATTTTAAAAGTAATCGTTTACGCATTAAAACGCATTGATAAATCCACAGCTTTGACATCTTTGGTTAAAACACCCATCGAAATATAATCTACGCCTGTACTAGCCACTTCACGTAAATTTTCAATGGTGATGTTGCCCGACGCTTCAAGTTTACAACGACCTGCCACATGCTTGACCGCATCAATCATTTGTTGCTGGCTAAAGTTATCCAACATCACAATATCAGCTTTGGCTTCAAGGGCTTGATTTAGTTCATCCCAAGTTTCCACTTCAACTTCTACAGGTTTGCCCGGAGCAATGGCATGTGCTTTGGCAATTGCCTGAGTAATGCCGCCTGCTGCCATAATGTGATTTTCTTTAATCAAAAAGGCATCAAATAAGCCTAAACGATGGTTTTGTCCACCACCGACCGTGACAGCATATTTTTGTGCAATGCGTAAACCCGGTAAGGTTTTACGGGTATCTAGCAGTTTGGTATTTAAGCCTTCAAGTTGTTGCACATAGGCTGCGGTTTTAGTCGCAACAGCAGACAGGGTTTGCACAAAATTCAGCGCAGGGCGTTCTACCGTTAACAGGCTGCGTGCAGAACCTGCCAATTTCAAAAAGGCTTCATTGGCAGCAACGTGGTCGCCATCATTTTTTAACCACGTGACTTGCACATTGGCATCGTATGCTTGAATCAGGGCATTTACCCACGGTTGACCTGCCAAAATCATGTCTTCACGGCTAATAATGGTGGCAGTGGCCTGCTCATCTTCAGGGGTCAATAATGCGGTAATATCACCATCGCCAATATCTTCTTGCAAGGCTTGCTGAATATTGATTTGGATGGATTGTTCAAGCAAAGCTGGAGAGATGCTCATAAGATTTTCCGTGTCGATCTTGCCCATGAAAATTGCGCGTTATATTAACACTGTTCTGCGTCAGGATGTGTTTTTTAGCCACGTTCGGGTGTAATTTAAGATGTTCATTGTCACGCGTTGGCATTAAACTGAAATTTCTGTTCTATTTTTCTATTCTAATGGTTTGGGGATTGCCTTATGCAGCATGTGCCGTCGTTTCAGGTGGTTGAGGGTCAATTACAAGGGGCAAGACAAGTCCCATCTCCGAATTTCAACGCCCGTCCGACAGACCAAGAGATTCAATTGCTGGTCATTCACAATATTAGTTTGCCGCCGTCACAATTTGGTGGTGGTTATATTGAGCAATTTTTTCAGAACCAAATGGATTGGTCGCAGCATCCTTACTTTCAGACCATTCAGGGCCTGCAGGTTTCGGCACATTTGTTGATTTTAAGAACAGGCGAGGTGCTGCAATTTGTTAATTTTGCAGATCGGGCGTGGCATGCGGGGCGTTCTAGTTATTTGGCACAGCCTGAATGTAATGACTATTCAATTGGGATTGAATTAGAGGGCAGTGATGACTTGCCTTTTGAAACAGCGCAATATCAGAGTTTGGTGCAGGTGGTACACAGTTTGCAGCAGGCCTATCCGAGTATTCAACAGCATATTGCAGGACATTCCGATATTGCACCGGGACGTAAAACTGATCCAGGGCCGTATTTTGACTGGCAGTATTTTCGTGAACAGTTATCTCAACTTAAAGCTTCGACATCACAGGAAAAATTGATCAATCAATAACAAAACTTTGTTGATGCTTTGATTACAATAGCGACTAAATTTTTAATTGGGTGGTAACGATGGCGCTTTGGCGATCGACCTTTATTGTCAGTGCAATGACCATGCTGTCACGGGTGCTAGGATTAGTCCGTGATGTGGTATTGCTGAATGTGTTTGGTGCAGGTAAAGATTTCGATACCTTTGTGGTGGCGTTTCGTATCCCCAACTTTTTCAGGCGACTGTTTGCCGAAGGGGCGTTTTCGCAGGCATTTATTCCTGTATTGACCGAATATAAAACCAGCCGCACTCATGCCGAAGTACAAATTTTAATTAGTCGGGTTTTTGGCTGTTTAATGACGGTAATGACAGGGCTAACCTTTACCGCCATGGTGGCTGCGCCTGCGGTGATGTATATCTACGCACCGGGTTTCCATAGCGACCCTGAAAAGTTTGCGCTAGCCACCGATATGTTCCGCCTGACCATTCCTTATTTGTTGTTTATGTCGCTGACGGCATTTGCCAGCAGTATTTTGAACAGCTATGGCTCATTTACCACGCCTGCCTTTGCGCCTGTATTGCTGAATGTGGCGATGATTGCAGGTGCATTATGGCTCACACCGTACATGGCAGAGCCGATTATGGCACTGGGTTGGGCGGTGATTATCGCGGGTGCTTTACAACTTGCGATTCAAATTCCAGAACTATGGCGTAAAAAGCTGCTGATTCCCCCTAAAGTTGATTTCAAGCATGAAGGGGTGGATCGGATTATGAAGCTGATGCTGCCTGCTTTATTTGGGGTATCGGTCACGCAAATTAACCTGCTACTCAACACCATTTGGGCATCTTTTATGCAGGATGGTTCGGTGTCGTGGTTGTATAGTGCGGAACGTATGACAGAGCTACCTTTGGGCTTAATTGGTGTAGCGATTGGGACGGTCATTTTACCGTCACTGTCTGCGCGTCATGCAGAACAAAATATGGATAAATTCCGCGGCATGATGGACTGGGCTGCACGGGTGATTATTTTGGTAGGTGTCCCTGCCAGTATTGCACTGTTTATGTTATCAACGCCTATTATCCAAGCCTTGTTTGAGCGTGGTCAGTTTAGTTTTAAAGATACGCAAATGACCGCTTTGGCCTTGCAATGTATGAGTGCAGGGGTGATTTCATTCATGCTGATTAAAGTCTTTGCACCGGGTTTTTATGCACAGCAAGACACCAAAACACCAGTACGTGTGGGTTTAATGGCTGTGGCTGCCAATGCGATTTTAAACGTGGTGTTTATTGGCTTCTTTAAACTGATTGACTGGCAAGCTGAACACATGGCATTGGCACTGGCATCATCAGGTTCGGCTTTGGTGAATGCAGGCATGTTGTATTTCTATTTGCATCAACGCAAGATTTTCCGTTTTGGTGCGCACTGGAAAAAACTCATGGTGCAGTTTGCAGTGGCAAATGCCGTGATGATTGCTGCGTTGTGGTATGCCTTAACTTGGTATAACGGTGATGTATCACAATGGATGCGTGTGGCAGAAGTCACTGCGCTGTGTGTGGTGGGCGTAGTGGCCTATGGGGTTGGATTGTTGGCAACGGGTTTTAGACCACGTCATTTAAAACCTTAATGAAGCGAAGTTGATCTGAAAAAATACCGCAATTTAAATTGCGGTATTTTTTTGTTTAAAGATGATGCGGCTTTGGATTATTTTACAATTTCTAAAAGTTCCACATCAAAAATAAGCGTGCTGTTTGGCTCAATTGCATCGCCTGAGCCAATTTGACCGTAGGCTAGAGCAGCAGGAATAAAGAAGCGATATTTGGCACCAACTTTCATGAGTTGTAAGCCTTCAGTCCAACCTTGAATGACTTGGCTGACCTGAAATTCTGCAGCTTGATCGCGGGCGATAGAACTGTCAAATACCGTACCATCAATTAAACGACCTTCATAATGGACTTTAACGGTAGAGGTGGCTTTGGGTGATTTGCCCGTACCTGCCTGTAAGACTTGATATTGCAAGCCAGACTTGGTGACTTTGACCCCTGCCTTTTTGGCATTATTGTTTAAAAAGGCTTGCCCAATTTTAGCATTGCTATCGGCTACTTTTTTAAGCTCAATCAGTTGTTTGGCTTCGGCTTGCTTTTTGAATTGAGTCAGCACTCGTGCCATTTCTTCATCGCTTAAACTGGCGGCTTGGTCTTGTGTTGCCATTTTTAAGCCAGCAATGAAGGCTTCGAGATCAATATCTTTTAAGGTTTCCGCATTGCTGCGCCCCATTAAATAACCAAAGCTATAACCGACCTGATCTGCAACAGGACTTTTATTGGTCACGGTTTTGGCAAAACTGCCACTGCTGAGCAGTGCGATACACACAAGGGCAAGGTGTTTTTTCATTCTTTTCGTCCTAAGACCATACAAGAGAGCCAAGCTCTCCTGAAAGGGTGATGTTGTTATTTCACTTCAATCAGTTCAACATCAAAAATTAAGGTGCTGTTGGCAGGAATCATGCCTGGTACACCTTGTTCGCCGTAGCCCAGTTTCGATGGAATATACAGCGTAGCTTTACCGCCTTCCTTCATGAGCTGTAAACCTTCAGTCCAGCCCGGAATGACTTGATTCAGTGGGAATTCAATTGGCTCACCACGTTGTACCGAGCTGTCAAATACTTTGCCATCGACCAGTTTACCCGTGTAGTGCACTTTGACCACAGAGCTTGCCGTTGGCTGTTTGCCTGTGCCTTCTTTAATCACTTGATATTGCAAGCCAGAAGCTGTGGTTTGTACGCCTGCTTTTTTGCCATTTTCAGTTAAGAATGAATCACTGGCTGTTTGTGCAGCTTGCGCTTGAGTGGCTTGTTTTTGTTGCAACTCTTGCTGGAATTGCTCATAGGCTTTTTGTAATTCTTCTTCGGTGTAGGCAGGTTGTTTACGCGCATGACCTTCACGCACACCTGTTACAAAGCTGTTGATGTCTAGCTCTGGTGGGGTTTGATGTGCCACTTCATAACCCAAAGCGTAGCTGATTTTTTCAACCGCAGAAGCATTTGCCGACGCTTTAGAGGTCGCCACTGCTGGGTTTTGAGAGGCATAATAAACAGGAACAAGTGCAGCACCGCCTAAAATTACAGCAATAGCGATGGGTAAGGCTTTACTCATAGGTTTTCTCAAATTCATTTTATAGTTAAAAAAGCAGCATTCATCTTAGCAGACTTTTTCACAGACTTTTCTAGTTTGGCACGTGGCTTTGCAGCCTGTGTCGATTCAACTTTTTAATATATGCTGCTTACGCAGTTTATTCTATAACAGACTGAATATCTAAAACATTTTTTATACATAAATCTTGCCCATCTGAGATGAGCAAGACCGTTAAATTGGGCAAGATTTAACTTAAAAATCAGTCAAAGTCGGCCTTTAACACCACCCGATAGCGTGCCTTGCCCTGATGCAAATGTTCAATTGCCTGATTGATTTGTGACATCGGAAAAACTTCCACCTGTGGGGCAATCTGTTTGCGTGCGGCAAATTGTAGTAATTGACGCAGCGCTGCAGGCGAACCTGTCGATGAACCAGTAACCGATTTTGCACCGCCAATTAAGCTGCCCGCCTTAATTTGCATGGGTTCTAGCGCTACACCTAGCATGTGAATAGTGCCATGTGGTGCAAGCGTACTTAAATAAGCATTCCAGTCCAAGCTTACGTTTACCGTACTTAAAATCAGGTCAAACTTGCCACGCTGGGTTTTAAGGGCAGCAGCATCACGGCTGTTCACTACATGGTCTGCACCCATAGCCAGTAATTCTGCGGTTTTGTCTGGATTGGAACTGAACGCCGTAATTTCACAGCCCCATGCTTTTAATAATTTGATGGCGATATGCCCCAAGCCACCAATACCAATCACCGCAACATGATGTACTGCCTGAATTTGATGTTTCAAGATCGGATCAAATACGGTAATTCCACCACAGAGCAAAGGCCCTGCACTGACAGGATCGACCTCATCGGGTAATGGAATTACCCATTGCCAACCTGCACGGACTTTATCGGCAAAACCACCTGCATGTCCCACAATGGTTGCGGTAGTGCCATTGCTGCACAGCACTTGTTCGCCTGCAATACAGGCATCGCAGTGTTGGCAACTGTCTGCAGTCCAGCCAATGCCTACACGTTGCCCCACGGTTAAGCCTTTGGCCTCACTGCCTAATTGGGTAATCGTGCCAATAATTTCATGTCCTGCCACCACAGGATATACCGAGGAATGCCAGTCATTTTGAATGACTGAAAGATCGGAATGGCATAAGCCACAATATTCGACTTTGACTTCTACCTGATGCGCCTGCAATTCACCCGCATCAAATTGATAGGCTTGCAGGGCTTCACCTGCCTGCATTGCGGCATAGGCTCGAATGGTATTACTCATATTGCACCGTCCTTGTCATCGACTGACTGTATTGATTGGTGATCTTGCTGTTATGGGGTGAGCAGTTTTGAATACTAAAGCTTGGATGTTGTTTTAAAGTGACAGTGATTTTCATGGTCATCGACCATGCCCACAGCCTGCATAAAGGCATAGCAGGTGGTCGGGCCTACAAATTTAAAACCATTTTTCTTTAAGGCTTTCGACATGGTAACACTGGCGTTGGTTTGTGCAGGTGCAAGACGATAGTCAGGTACATCATTCCTAATAGGTCGCTGTGCGACAAAATCCCAAAGCCATGTCACGACGTCTATATCGGCATCTTTTAGTTTTTGCCATGCACGTGCGTTGTCACGAATTGCTTGTAATTTGCCTCGATGGCGAATTAATCCAGCATCTTGTAATTTGAGCGTAAGATCATCATCACTAAATGCGGCAATTTCAGCAATGCTGTATTGGAAAAAATGTTGACGATACGCCTCACGTTTTTTTAATACAGTAATCCAAGACAAGCCTGCTTGCTGTCCCTCTAAACACAGCATTTCAAATAAATGCACTTCGGCAAATACAGCTTGTCCCCACTCTAAATCATGATAGGCAATATAGAGCGGATCATCGGAACACCAGCCACAGCGTTGTATCGTCATGGGTCATGCTCCTTGTTGAATAGATAGCTGAATAGATGTGAATGGGACGGACTTAAAGCTGAAATGCTGCCCATTGGTCATGTTGGTTATCCCAATAATATAGTTCTGCCTGTTGCAGATCGTGAAAGGAAATCCAGTTGTCTTTACCAACTTTATCTGAATAACCTGTGCTGATGAGCAGGGCATCTTCAGTAATTTCCATGACCCAGCCTTGATGGACTTGTCCTGCCAATACAATTTTTTGTTGATTGCCAGATTCTGCAAATTCCACCAATCGATTTATCAAGGCTTCAGACATGAAATGTTCCTAACAAAATTAACGTAAATAAGGATAAGGATTGACCGCACCGCGTCCTTTACCATTTAAATAAAGTCCGTAATGCAAATGTGCGGCAGTGTGTCGGGCGTTGCCTGTATTGCCGACATAGCCAATATGCGTTCCTGCCTTGACATAATCGCCCACGTTTAAACCGCGTTTATGTCCATCCAAGTGTGCATAGTAATGCCAAGTGCCTGCAGGCCCTAATATCCAAATTACTTTACCACCTAAGCGATTATCGCGTAAGTCTGCAATTAAACCTTCTGTAGCGCTATACACTTTGCTGCCTTTGGCGGCAAGAATATCAATGCCTTCATGCAAACGTCCGCTACTACGAGATGCACCCCAAGTGTCATTCAACTGATGCGCTTTAATGCCCTGCACAGGAATGGGCAAGCGAGTTTTTAAACTCATTTGATTGAGTTTTTGCACCAAGGCAGGCGGGAGTGGGGTACTGGGACGTTTCGGTGCAGAACTACAGGCCGCAATCAATAAGGTAAAGAGTGACAGGCTTAAAACAGCAATCCATCGAAACATAAGACATCCTTGTAATGGCAGTGAAAGCAAAGATTTCATTCATCACGATGCTTGACTATGTCACAGATTGATTGCCGAGATCAATTTTTTCATGGCCGTCGGAATGCCCAAATCGCTGGCTTTTTGCGGACTATACCAATCTGCATTCAGTTCTATTGCCAAGTGTTCTTGTAGATCAGCATCGACCTGAAAACACAGTGCTTCAAGCTGCCAAGTGAAATGGGTAAAGCTATGTGAAATCTGTGCGCGTTGCTGTACCTGTTTAAGGCTCAAGCTTTGACACAGTTGCTCAAAAGCCTGTGCATCTTCAATAACAGGCAAACACCATAGTCCACCCCAAAGTCCTGTATTGGGACGTTGTTGCCATAACCACTGATCTGCGCATTGCAGTACTAAGACCTGTGCAGATTTAACGGGTACGGCTTTTTTCGGTTTTTTAAAGGGCAATTCCTGCTCTAAACCTTGTTGATGTGCTTTGCAGTGTTGTTGCATTGGGCAATATAAGCACAGTGGTTTTTTGGGGGTACAAATGGTGGCGCCCAAATCCATAATAGCCTGCGTATAGTCGTGATTACGCACTTCGGGGCAGAGCTGTTCTGCCAGTTGCCACATGGCACGTTCATGTACAGGTTTGGATAAATCATCTTCAATAGCAAAAAAACGTGCTAAAACCCGTTTGACGTTGCCATCCATAATGACGCCGTATTGGCGTAAACCCAGCGACATCATGGCACCACCCGTAGAGCGACCAATGCCCGGCAAAGCCATCCACTGTTCGAGCGTACTTGGAAAATGTCCTTGCTGTGCCACAATGGCTGCGGCTTTATGCAAGTTGCGGGCGCGGGCGTAATAGCCTAAACCTGCCCAATACGGTGCAACTTCATCCCAAGTTGCACGTCCTAAATCTTGCACTGTCGGAAAGCGCTGCAAAAAACGCTCAAAATATTGCAATACGGTTTTGACCTGAGTTTGTTGCAGCATGATTTCAGACACCCACACCGCATAGGGATCATCGGCGACTTGCCACGGCAGGTCATGGCGTCCGTGTTGATCGAACCACGTGAGGAGAGCATCGGAAAATGAAAAAGCAGTCATGCGAACCCAGTTTGTAAAGTAGCGGCTTAGTATAGCCAAACTGGCGTGGGAATTACGTGCATAAAAAAAGAAGATGAGCGTGCATCTTCTTCTTTAGGTTTGGTTTCACTTGGTTTGGGATAAAACGAGTCGTGGTTTAAATTTGACCGCTCATACCCCAACGGTTATCCAATTTTAAGGTCTGACCTTCATAGCGTGGAATAATGTGGATGTGTAAATGCTCAGATTTAGCATCAAACACATCGCCATCATTAAAACCCACATGGAAACCTGCAGGTTGATGACGCAATTGCAACTCATTGCGCGCCAATTCTAATAAAGACAATAAACTTTTACGTTCTTTGTCTGTAATGTCAAAAAAAGAGCCGACGTGACGTAGCGGAATGATCACGCAATGTCCTTTAGACAGGGCATTGGGTTCAGGCAAAATTACCCCAAATTCATTTTTTGCCAAAACATCATAATCATCAAAATTGCAATAAGGGCATTGCTCAGTCATTGTTATATCCTCTTCTTTAAAATTTTCTTGGCTTGCGTTGAGTATATGCTGCGTAATGTGAACAGCAGATTAATCTGCTAAACGACGATCCAACACTTCATACATGGCAGCTAAACCTTGTTGCTCTGCCGATGCGTTATAGCCTAAATCGACCCCATTGGCTTTGGCACGTTCATCGGCTTGAGGGTTACTAAAGCCGTGTTTGGCATCTTCAAAAATAATCACTTCATGCTCTACTTGAGCCGCGTGCATTTCTTCACGGAAACTTGCGACGTCGTCTAAAGTCACCATGCTGTCCAGTTCACCATGCAACACCAAAATCTCGGCTTGTACCTGACCTTGTTGTGCAGGGGCTTTCGGGCTGAGGTTGGCGTGGAAGGTCACCACTGCTTTTAATGCTGCGCCAGAACGAGCCAAATCCAGAACGACTTTGCCGCCATAACAGAAACCAATTGCAGCGAGTTTATCGCGATTTACTTCAGGTTGGGCAGCTAAAGTGTCCAAAGCTGCAGACGCACGAGTCACAATTGTGTCAGCATCTGCAAAAGTTTGCATCATCCATTCATTGGCTTGGACTGCGGTGGTGGTGACTTTTTTATCGCCATACATATCAATCGCTAAGGCTGCAAAACCATGTTCAGCCAATTCACGCGCGCGTTGTTCGGTGTATTCGTTACGTCCCCACCATTCAGGTGCGACAATCACCCCCGCGACAGCTTGTGCTGTTTCTGGTGCAGCAAAATAACCGATCAGTTTGCTGCCATCTGCAGCCGTATATTCAATTTCGCGAGTTTTGATTGCTAAAGCCATGCCTTATTCCTTATCGTTTTCAATGCCATGATTAAAGCATAATAATATGGCACGCATTTTTAAAAACAGGGTAAATACTGCCTATAAATGTGAGAAAATATTTTTAAAATAGCCAAATTGGCATTTGTTGCGTAAAAAGCGGACATAAAAAAAGAAGGAAAAATCCTTCTTTTTTATCTGATTTTTAGGAATTTATAGACGAGGTCACTAGATTTTTCCGCGAGAGAGGAAACCAACAACTGCCAAAATCACAGCAATCACCAATAAAATAATGGCAAAGTCTTTGGATAAACCTGCGACACCACCAAAACCAAGTAAACTCGCGATTAACGCAATCACTGCGAAGATTATAGCCCAACGAAACATAATTGTTCTCCATGTGTTTTTATAGCTTCTGAATTTAGTATAGGGAGCTGAACGCAGCACACTGTTTTGTTTTTGTGTATTAAATGTTCAGTTGTTTGAGTTAAGTGTTTGATTCATTTAAAGACTAAACAAAAGCAACAAGTTGAAACAAGGCTGTTATAATGACGCAGTTTTGTTATTTTCTGTGCGCTATGTCTGATCAATTACGACCTGAATTTTGGAAAAACTATCCGCTGAATGCCTTAAATACTGCGGAATGGGAAGCCTTGTGCGATGGTTGCGGTTTATGCTGTTTGGTCAAACTAGAAGATGAAGACACGCAAGAAGTGGCCTATACCAAAGTGGCGTGCAAGTTACTGGACTGTAACACAGCACGTTGTTCAGATTATGCCAATCGCTTTGACTTTGTGCCCGATTGCATTCAACTTACCCCCGAAAAACTAGAAAAAATTCACTGGTTGCCGCCAAGTTGTGCCTATCGTCGTTTAAAACAGGGCAAAAATTTGCCATCTTGGCATTACTTAAATACGGGCTCACGCCAAAGTGTGATTAAAGCCAAAAAATCTGCGGCAGGGCGTTGTATTTCAGAACTGGATGTTGCAGAAGAAGATATAGAAGATTATGTGGTGCGTTGGGTGCGTTAATTCATACTGCAGAATAAACTTTGAATCGTGTTTTAGCGATAAATCGGTACGATTAGAAATACTCCAAAGCTTGAGATCATAGTAGACTAGGTTGAAGTCAAGTATAGAAATAACAAGATGTCAGAGAGTCATATTCCACTGCCTGAGCGTTTGCGTCCACGCGATTTATCGCAAATTATTGGTCAAGATCATCTTTTAGGTGAGCAAGCGCCGTTACGCCAAATGATTGATCAGGGGCATTTGCCTTCAATTATTTTCTGGGGGCCACCAGGGGTGGGGAAAACCACCATCGCTTTGCTGTTGGCGCAGGCGGTAGATCGTCCTTTTATCAGCCTTTCTGCCTTGAATACTGGGGTCAAAGAGCTGCGTGAAATTATTGCCGAAGGCGGCGATTTGCTCACACCAGTGGTGTTTATTGATGAAATTCATCGCTTTAATAAGTCGCAGCAAGATGCCTTATTAAATGCGGTGGAAAAGGGCAAAATCACCTTAATTGGTGCGACCACTGAAAATCCATCTTTTGAAGTCAATAGTGCGCTGCTTTCACGTTGTCAGGTCTATACCTTAAAGGCTTTAGATGCCGATTCGATTCAGACTTTGCTTACTCAAGCCATTCAGCAAGATCAATTCTTAAAAGACCGTTATATTCAGATTGAAGAATTTGATGCTCTGATTCAGTTTGCTGCAGGTGATGCACGCAAGGCTTTAAACCTACTGGACTTGGTGGCAAGCACCTTTGAACCCGAGGTGGAAAATATCATCACCAACGCGATTGTGGTCAAGGTTGCGCAACAAAACATTGCCCGTTATGACAAGTCAGGCGAGCAACATTATGATTTGGTATCGGCTTTTATTAAGTCAATTCGTGGCAGTGACCCCGATGCTGCATTGTATTGGATGGCGCGCATGCTCAAAGGCGGTGAAGACCCGAGCTTTATTGCGCGTCGCATGTTGATTGCTGCTTCGGAAGATATTGGCAATTCAAATCCGAATGCCTTGTTATTGGCAGGCGAGTGTTTCCGCTCGGTACAAGTGCTGGGTATGCCCGAAGCGCGGATTATTTTAGGACAATGTGCAGTATATTTGGCAACCAGTGCCAAAAGTAACAGTACTTATTTGGCAATTAATAAAGCCATGGATTTGGCTGAAAAAACCGCCAACTTACCTGTGCCACTGCATTTGCGTAATGCACCGACCAAACTGATGAAAGAACAACGCTATGGCGTAGATTATTTGTATCCGCACAATTACCCAGAGCATTTTGTGCTACAGGACTATTTGCCGCCTGAACTGAAAGGCACAAAGTTGTATGAGTCGGCACGTAATAAACGTGAAGTGGAAGGTGAGCGTTTACAACAACGTCGTTGGCAGCAGACTCAATCCTAAGCGATTTGGTATAGCTGAAAAGATATTTGTAAAAGTATTGGCATAAAAAAAGCTCAAGAATCAACTTGAGCTTTTTTAGATTTGTTTGCAGCCTTGAGTGCTGCATTCAAAGGTTTAAAGCGGTTTGATGTTTACAGCATTCGGGCCTTTTTGACCTTGCGCAATGCTGAATTCAACTTGCTGACCTTCGTGTAAAGTCTTGAAGCCTGAGTGTGCGATTTCGCTGAAATGCGCAAACACATCTGGACCAGATTCTGGTTGAATAAAACCAAAACCTTTAGTTTCGTTAAACCACTTTACCGTGCCTTTCATTGTCGGATTTGACATAGGGAAATATCCTGCTGAATTTTAATATGTTGCAATCTAAAAAAGATTTGGAATAACTGGGAAAAAGATGCGACTTAAAATCTGAACAAACGAAGGATTACAAAATAAAACTACGGACTTAGACGATTAAAACGAACTTCATATTTTTCTAGTATGACAACAAGCATACACGGAATTGCAGAATACACAATTTAAATTCAGATAAATTTAAAAATAGGCAGACAGACTGGGCATTGTGGATGGGGCGATTTTTTCAAAGATTTGGTTTGTAAACCCTGTTTGGTCTACAGCAAAATACAAAAAACCGAGCAATGTTGCTCGGTTTTGGGAATTCAGCTTTTAAAATTGAAAAGCTTGAATTAGATATTGTCTAAGTCGATGCCTAAACGTGCAGCAACTTCTTCATAAGCTTCAACCACACCGCCTAAACCTTGACGGAAACGGTCTTTGTCGAGTTTCTTCTTGGTGTCTTTGTCCCATAAACGGCAACCGTCTGGAGAGAACTCATCACCCAACACAATACGGTCGTGGAATACACCAAACTCAAGTTTGAAGTCGACCAAAATCATGTTACCTGCATCAAACAATGCTTTTAATACATCGTTGACTTGGTAAGTTAATTCTTTCATTTTTGCCAATTGTTCAGCATTGGCCCAACCTAAAGCAATCGCTTGAGATTCGTTTACCATTGGGTCGCCAAGAGCGTCATCTTTAAAGAACAATTCAAATGTAGGTGGGGTCAGTTCTTTACCTTCTTCTACACCTAAACGACGGCAGAGTGAACCTGCAGCGTAGTTACGAATAACGCACTCTACAGGAATCATGTCTAACTTTTTCACCAATACTTCGTTTGGTGTAAGTAGTTTTTCAAAGTGAGTTTCGATACCCGCTTCAGCCAATTTTTCCATGATAAAGGCGTTAAAACGGTTGTTCACCTTACCTTTACGATCTAGTTGTTCGATTTTTTCGCCATTGAACGCAGAGGCATCATCACGAAAGACTAAAATCAGGTGGTCTGCACTGTCTGTGGTATAAACAGATTTTGCTTTACCAGTATAGAGCAAGGTTTGTTTTAACATGAGGGAACCTTTTTCAAAAAAAAATGCCTAGTACGGCTAGGCTGGCCAATTTTGGTAAATCTGGGCCAACAGATCTGCAGCTTTTTCTTGATCTGCAAAGCTGTTATCGGCATTGAATACAGCTAGGTTGTTGCTCGAACCGACAGAGGTCAATCTTAAGACATAAATCTGTTGATCGACCTTAATGGTTGCCTCGTAACGGTTCTTACTTTGACCAACAATGCTGTAATTCAGACTGCTGAGGGTGGCAAGTGTGTATTGCCAAATTGTAGCAGAATTTCCATCAATTTTGAGCAACGGATTTTGGTTTCCGTCAACTACGGGTTGAGGACGTCCAATTTGCGTACTGTCTTGAACTGTGTTGCTGCTGGCTTGCATGGCTTCAGGACGTGGCATCGCAAAACGGTTGCCACGTGCATTTTCAAGCTTAGGTGCATTTGCCGTTGCTAAAGGGTCAACGCTTGGTGCAGGATACAACGGTGTTGCAGGTCGAACCACAGAACCTTCTGGATATTGAAGTGGTGCTAAAGTAGCGGCGTCTTTATAGTCCAATGAACCATTATTGATGGCAAGAGAACTACAACCAGCCAAACTCAATACTGAAAGTGCGGCGATAAAACCAAAACGTAATTGCATCATACTAAGCTCTTTTATTGAATGACACCCGCAGCCTGAAGGGCTTCGCGTAACGGTGCACGATATTGTTCTGCAAGCGGAGTTAATGGCAGGCGAATTCCTGTACCAATTAATCCCATTTCATGAAGTGCCCATTTCACAGGAATTGGGTTCGATTCACAAAATAGAATATTGTGTAAATTTGCAATCGCACTGTTTTGTTGCTCTGCACCTGCAGCATCACCTGCGATTGCAGCCGCGCAAACTTGGCTCATGGCTTTTGGTGCAACATTGGCAGTTACAGAAATATTGCCTTTTGCACCGTGCAGCATCAATTGATATGCCGTAGCGTCATCGCCTGAATACACCACCATGTTTTTGCCTGTTAAGCCAGCCAATAATTGCTGACCACGTGGAACATCGCCCGTTGCATCTTTTACGCCCACAATATTTGGGATGTCTGCAAGACGGATGACCGTTTCATTTGACATATCTACACCAGTACGACCCGGTACATTATATAAAATGATAGGTAAATCAACTGCTTCTGCAATTGCTTTATAGTGCTGGTATAAACCTTCCTGAGTTGGCTTATTATAATAAGGCGTTACCAATAAGGCCGCATCTGCGCCCAATTGTTGTGCTTCTTTGGTCAGTTCGATGGCTTCATGCGTTGAGTTTGCACCAGTACCAGCAATGACAGGAATACGCTTATTTGCGACGCGAATAATTTCTGCGATCACTTTGGTGTGCTCTTCCATACTTAAGGTCGATGCTTCACCAGTTGTACCTACAGCAACAATACTGTTGGTACCTTGTTCTATGTGCCACTCAACGAGCTTCTCGAGACCTTTCCAATCTACGCTGCCATCTTCTAACATTGGGGTGACAATTGCGACAATTGAGCCTTGAATGGTCTGTGCTTGCTGAGTCATTTTTTAAAAAGATCCTATTTTTCCATCCACAGAGGTGTAGAAAAGGTAGATGTGGATGGTTGCAGTATTTTGATTTGGGTCAAAATTCAATCAAATTGATTAAATAATGCTTAGCCAAATTATGACTGATTCAGTGTGTCAGAACAATATGCTTTCGTCAAAGCAATCATAAACTTTGTTTAATTTAGTATTTTAGGATCAGCAGCTTGTTGTTCAAAATAAAAAAATAATAACCATCTCCTTTGTACCCAAATTTTCATTGGTATGGCGCAACCCTCATCAGCACTTTTTTAGCCTCAAGTTTGAAATACAACGCTGAATATAGGGTCTGTTGACATTTCATAAATGGCTTGCGCTGTAGGCTAAAACTGAGCAGATCAGGCATGAAACGCAGGGAATAGCGAGACTATTGCTAAGTTTCATAACGCAATCTGAGAAAGTTTTAGCCACAGCCTTTCAGGGCGAGCATATTTTTTGCTGCTATTGCGTTATGTGCCAGTCATTTAGAATGACTAAATTTCCTGTCTCATGCCTTATATCAGCTAAAAAATCTTGCGAGATATATCTCTCACGTCGCAAACATAGATGAATTGTCAACAGACCCTAGATATTTATATAAAAAAACGCTCAATTCAGACCTTATAGCTCTTATATCTGACTGTTTTAATCGGGATATTTTGATTTTTGATTCTTAAGAATAATAGCTTTTAAGTCTACCTATGTTGTCGCTGACTTCTTAAATGGTGAGAAATCTTGCGCTGAATTTACTGCTTTAAGCGGGAAAATAGCGTGTAATTTGCCAGATTTATTGTTTTTTTCGCTATGTTTTTTTCTACATGCTGCGCAACACGTTTGCGCTGATCTGAAAAAATTCACTTTGGTCTAACACTTATTGATAGCTATTGCTGCAGTTTAAAACTGCGCAAGATGCAGGCTTTCACATGGCTATCTAATTCTAGTAGAGGGACCCAATGGATAGATCAACACAACATAGCGATCAGCGGCATGCGGTTATTACCGTCGCGATCTGCTTTTTAATTGCAGTGATTGAAGGTCTGGATATTCAGGCAGCAGGTATTGCTGCGGCAGGTATCCGTGAGCATTTTGGTTTAGACAGCTCGCAGCTTGGGGTATTTTTTAGTGCGGGTATTTTAGGTTTATTGCCAGGTGCTTTGGTTGGCGGACGTTTTGCAGACCGTATTGGTCGTAAAAAAGTATTAATCTGGTCTACAGCAGTCTTTGCTTTATTTACCTTATGTACGGTGTGGGTGAATAGCTTTGAAAGCCTATTGGCGGTGCGCTTCTTGGCAGGTGCGGGTTTAGGGGCAGCCATGCCAATTTTAATTACTTTGGCATCTGAAGCTGTTTCGCCACAAAACCGTGGTCGTGCTGTGGGCTTGATGTATTGTGGTATGCCTGTGGGTGCAGCCATTTTATCTTTAATTGCCAGTACAGATTTTGGCTCAAACTGGAAAAACATTTTCTATTTGGGTGGTTTGCTGCCATTTATTGTCATTCCATTGATGATGTGGTTATTGCCAGAATCACGTGAATTCTTAAAAGCACAAGCGGCAGGTAAAGATGTCACAGCACAAAATGCTGCGCCAAAAGCATCTTTTAAAGATTTGTTTAATTCACAAAACTTATTGCGTACCTTATTTATTTGGGTGAGTTACTTCTTTACCTTGATGGTGGTTTACATCATGTTGAGCTGGTTACCATCTTTATTTATGGAATTAGGTTTCTCGCGTAAAGAAGGCAGTACTGCACAGTTCTATTTCATGGTGAGTGCGACAGTCGGTACTGTAATTTTGGGTATGCTGACCGACCGTTGGAAAAAAGCCTACGTGATTTTATTGATGTATGGTGGTATTTTGGCAGGTTTATTTGCTCTAAATGCAGCGGGTTCACTCATGCAAATGTATATGGCTTCAGCTTTGGTCGGTGCTTTTGTGATTGGCTGTCAGGGCGTGTTATATGCTTTTGGTAGTATTGTCTACCCAACCGAAGTACGTGGTACTGGGGTCGGTGTTGCCTCTGCTGTTGGTCGTGTAGGCGCAATGCTTGGCCCTGCTATTGCAGGTCAGTTGTTGGCAGCAGGCTTTGGTGCGGCTGGGGTTATTTCAGCAGCCATTCCATGTATTATTATTTCAGCCATTTTCATGTTGTTATTGGTACGTCGTATTCAAACTGTTTAAAAGGATGAGAACAGTTGAAAGACCAAATAGCCTGCACCTGCAGGCTATTTTTTTGTATGTTGATCGCTGATTTTTGAGAGAAAATGCTCGAATGAAGTGTGACAAGTACTGTCGCAAAGCTGCCTGTTCTACTGGGTGGCAATGACGCAAGCAGGGTATAATAAGTCCTAAAAAACAGTAAATATAAGAGTATCATTTGAAGCAGAAAAAATTGATTGCAGAATTTCAGTTGGATCAACAGCAGTTTTCGCTGTATCTGATTGAATATGAATTTATTTTAGAACTGAAACGCCATTTTCGAGCAACACGGACTTCTCCAAAACAAAACGCGTGGCTGGCATTTGCCGATCAAGCTACTTATGAAGATGTCAACGCAGGTATTGATGCTTTTCAGGTGATGCGTTTAACCCGACAGCATTTGGTCAATTATTTAACTCGGCATCCACTGCCTTATTTTTATTTTCATGCCGCGACTGCACGCAAAGCCAAAATCTATCCACGTTTTGTACGGCAATTATTGTTACAGCTACCGAACTATCAACATTGTGCCGAAAACGATTCTTTTTATTTTTATCAAAGCGATACAACTCAGACTTAAATTTCAGCTATGCTGAGGGTAGCGTTTAAGATGGGAAAGGAAACAGCATGCAGCAGCTGAATAATGCCTTGATTGTGGTTGATGTGCAAAATGGTTTTTGTCCAGGAGGTAATTTGGCGGTTGCAAATGCCGATCAAATTATTCCCTGCATTAATGCGTTGGGACGTGTGTTTCAGAACATTGTGATCACCCAAGACTGGCATCCTGCAACGCATGTGTCCTTTGCTGCCAACCATGCAGGCAAACAGGACTATGAGCAGATTCAGCTCAGTTATGGCGAGCAAGTGTTGTGGCCTGTGCATTGTGTGCAAGGCACAGCTGATGCTGAATTACACCCAGATTTAGATTTGCCTACAGCACAATTGATTATACGCAAAGGTTTTCACGAGCAAATAGACAGTTATTCTGCCTTTATGGAAGCAGACCGCAAAACCACCACAGGCTTGGCGGCCTATTTAAAAGCCCGTGAAATTGATACGGTTTATATTGTGGGCATTGCCACCGACTTTTGTGTGGCGTGGACGGCAATAGATGCCTGTGAGTTGGGTTTTAGCACCTATGTGATTGAAGATGCCACCAAAGCGATTGATTTAAATGGCTCTTTAGAACAAGCATGGCAACAGATGTTGGCACAAGGAGTACAGCGAGTACAAAGTCAGCACTTACTTGGCTAAAACTAGATAACGAACTGGCCGCGAAAGGGAAGGGCGAAATCTTCCTTTTTGCTATAAAAATAGATTAAATGTAAAATAAAATAAATAAAAATCAATTTTTTACATATACCCAATTTTGACGAAATGTTCTGCGATTGATTGTGGGTGTAACATGATTGTCATAATATCTACCTACCATGCCTTGCACAGAGGCGAAATAAGCAGACTGTCTTAAAAACAGCATAGAGAAGATATGGAACACTTTCAGCATTCATCTGATACTTATTTTAATCGTGAACTCTCTTTAATTGAGTTTAACCGTCGGGTCTTGGCGCAAGCTTTAGACCCAGAGTTACCTATTTTAGAGCGACTCAATTTTTTAATTATTTTTTCACGTAATTTAGATGAGTTTTTTGAAATTCGCGTTGCAGGTTTAATGAAGCAACTCGATTTGAATGCCATTACCCGTACCCCAGATGCCATTCCGACTGAACAGGTCTTGGTAGAACTGTCTGATAAAGTGCATCAGGCGGTGAAGCAGCAATACGACACTTTAAATTATGCCATTTTGCCGCAGCTGCAAAGTTTAGGGATTCACTTTATTCAATACCATGACATTGTGGATAAACATAAAGCGTGGATTGCCGATTATTTTGCCCGTCAGGTACAGCCTGTTTTAACGCCAATTAGCCTAGACCCATCGCATCCATTTCCGCGTTTGGTCAATAAAAGTCTGAACTTTATTGTCAGTTTACAAGGCAAAGATGCTTTTGGACGTGAAATTGAAATGGCGATTGTGCCTGCGCCACGCTCTTTGCCACGTTTAATCAATTTGCCAAAAGAAGTGGCAGGTAGTGCGACTGAACATATTTTCTTGACTGCGATTATTCAGCAGCATATCAATGATCTGTTCCCAGGCATGAAAGCCACAGGTTGCTATGCGTTTCGAGTGACCCGCAATGCCGACCTGATTTTGGCCGAAGATGTCGATGATTTGGCAGTTGCCTTAAAAGATGAATTATCGTCACGTCGTTTTGGGCGTGCGGTACGTTTAGAAATTGAAGATGATTGCCCGCAAGATATTATTGATTATTTGCTCAGAGAGTTTGATTTAGATGAGCAGCAATTATATCGGATTAGCGGGCCGATTAACCTGTCGCGTCTGACCAGTAGTTTTGACCGACCTGAATTGAAATATCCACCTTTTGCACCTGTGATTCCAAAAATATTTCGGAAGCAAAAACCGATGTTTGAGATTCTGAAAAAGCAGGATGTGTTGCTACATCACCCATTTGACTCTTTTCAGCCGGTGATTAATTTACTCAAAGAAGCGGCGAAAGACCCAAATGTGTTGGCGATTAAGCAAACGCTGTATCGTAGTGGCCCAGATTCTGAAATTGTGCAGGTACTTGCAGAAGCCGCACGTAATGGCAAAGAAGTCACTGCCGTGATCGAGCTACGCGCACGTTTTGATGAAGAATCCAACATTATGGTCGCCAACGTCTTGCAAGAGGCAGGCGCAGTGGTGGTGTATGGCATTGTCGGCTATAAAACCCATGCCAAAATGATTTTGATTGTGCGTCGTGAGCAAGATCAGTTGGTGCGCTATGTGCATTTGGGTACAGGCAACTATCATGCGGGCAATGCACGTATGTACACCGACTATGGTTTGATGACCACACATCCTGATATTTGTGAAGATGTGCATCGGGTGTTTCAGGAACTCACAGGCATGGGCAGATCGGCAAAATTAAAAAACTTGCTGCATGCACCATTTACCTTGCACAGTGAATTGCTCAAACTGATTGAACAAGAAATCGGGTTTGCACAAGCAGGCAAAGCTGCCCGAATTATCATTAAAGTCAATGCATTGACTGAGCCTGAGTTAATTACGGCTTTGTACCGTGCTTCGCAGGCAGGGGTACAGGTCGATTTAATTATCCGCTCGATTTGTTGTTTGATTCCAAAAGTGAAAGGTATGTCTGAGCGTATTCATGTCCGTTCGATTGTGGGACGCTTTTTGGAACATACCCGCGTGTATTATTTTGAGCATGGTGGTGCAAAAAAATTGTACTGCGCCAGCGCAGACTGGATGGGGCGCAACTTATTTTCACGGGTGGAAACTTGCTTCCCTATTTTGGATGAGAAAATTAAACAGCGTATTGTAGAAGATGGCTTGCTGAGTTATTTGCATGACAATCAAAATGCGTGGGAGCTACAAGCCAATGGCGAATGGCAGAAAGCTGCTGTGGTGGGGCAGGCTGCTGTACACAATGCGCAAATGTATTTGGTCGAGCAGAAGCAGTTGAATGTGTAAATTGGGCTGCAGTAAATGGATGTGATCTAGCATCTGTGAGTATAAAAAACCTGAGTATGTGTGCATACTCAGGTTTTTATGCTTTTAAGGCATCTCATGGATTATTTTAAGAAGCTCTTGAATGTTTGCCTTTTAGAATTTCAGTTCGCAGGCTTTGCGCCAACTCAGCCGATTGGCTGTCCATGCCATTAACCATAAAGGCATGGCGCATCAGCACATTGGTCGGATTTGGCATACTCACCAATTCATAATGCGTAGACAGTTCATCTAGTAATTCATTCGGTAAATGCACTGCATTTTCACGAGCAGATAATTGATGCACCAAACGCTCTGCTGCCTGCACTGCAGATAACTGCATGGCTTCGACTGCGGTTGATAAACCACTGCGAGTTTGCAACACAAAACGCTTTTCTTCACGATAACGCTTATACAGCACTTCAGACAATAACTGGAACACCGTGCCAATCATGGCCATACAGGCTGCTGCATTTGGTGTATTGGCTGCAATACTGAGTGTTGCGCCATCTTCATGGAATGGTTGTACTGTTTGAATGTCGGAACGGTTTAACTTGTAGTGTTGTACGCACAGTTCAATGCTTTTGTTCAGGAAAATCTGACATAAGCTAAAATAAGGCACAGACACACTTTGCGTGACCGTGTCTAATAATTGTTTCGGGTCATAAAACTGAATATTCAGCGCAATGTTGTTTTGCTCTTGGCTTTGCTCAATGGCTTTGTTTGCTTTAGGCGACATCACAGGTTTAGGCTGTTGCTGTGCCTGCGCAAGTGCCAAAGCCGTTTGATGTTTTTCTTGTTCAAGGGCTTGCGTCAATAATTGTAATTCGTGTTTAAGGCGAGATTCATTATTAATGCGTGCTAAATATTCACTACGACTTGGACGGGCAATCGCGCGATAAGCCAACCATAACAAGCCATGAACCAATAATGATAAAAGTGTCGCTAACCATTGGGTACGCAGAATTTCACCAATACTTGGCTGAATTAAGGTAATTTCAATGCTGCCGACTTTCTTTTCATTGATGATTGCATCGCGGACAAAGACTTCACCTTCACGGGTACGTGACTGTCCACCTGTCGTCAAGACCTGATTTTGCGCATCTAAAATACGAATAGAAGCAATGCTTGGATTGGTGGCATAACGATTCACCAATAATGCCAGTGATACTGTATTGGCAGGTTCCAGCTCAGAAAGGCTGTCTGTGACCAGTTGGCTGGTCATTAACTGCCCCTGATTGGCGCGGTTTTCATTTAATTGGTGTGTTGTTGCAAGCACCAATAAAAAGGTGTGAAAAGCAAAACTTACAATCAATAGGCTAGCAAATAGCCCTTGTCTAGGCGCATTCAAGGTAAAACTTCCAAGGCATTTATATTCAATTTAGATTATGATTCTCACAATAGTTGTAGCTCAGACCCGAGTCAATTCATGCGAGAAATCATTCTTATATCATTTTTAGGACCTGACCAACCTAATCAGTTTACTCGATTAATGCAGGTATTGTCCGCTCATTCCTTACAAATCTTAGATGTTGGCCAAGCTGTTATTCATAATCAACTGACTTTAGGTATTGTTGTTGCATCAGAAGACCAGACTGCAACTGCTTTAGCCATGAAGGAGATTCTGATTTTAGCACATGATATTGGCTTAACTGTGCGTTTTAAACCAATCTCTGCAACTGAATATGAGCAATGGGTCAAAGAAGGCGGTCGTACCCGTTATATCGTGACTGCACTGGCACCAGAGCTGAATGCCTCACATTTACAGGCGGTCACGCATATTGTATCTAGCCAAGGTTTTAACATTGAAACTGTAACCCGTTTGTCGGGTCGCCCACAGCTTAATGTAGCCGAAGATGAACCTAAACGTGCTTGCATTCAGTTTGGATTAAGTGGACAAATGCTAGATGCAGTTGCCATGCGTGCTGCGTGTTTAAGCCTGTCGAATGAACTGAGTGTGGATGTCGCGGTACAAGAAGACAATGCCTACCGTCGTAACCGCCGTTTGGTGTGTTTTGACATGGACTCAACGCTCATTGAACAAGAAGTGATTGATGAGTTGGCGATTGAGGCAGGTGTGGGCGATCAGGTGGCGGACATTACCGAACGTGCCATGCAGGGTGAACTGGATTTTCAGCAAAGTTTCCGCGCGCGCGTAGCATTGCTCAAAGGTTTAGATGCTGCTGTGTTGCCTAAAATTGCCGAACGTCTGACCGTGACCGAAGGTGCTGAACGCCTGATTTCAACCCTGAAATCTTTGGGTTATCGCACCGCTATTTTGTCGGGCGGTTTCCAATATTTCGCAGAATATCTGCAGGAAAAATTGGGGATTGATGAAGTGCATGCCAACATTCTAGATGTGGAAAATGGCATGGTTACAGGCGAAGTAAAAGGTCACATTGTGGATGGTGCGCGTAAGGCATTATTGCTACGTGAACTGGCAGACAAAATGGGGATTTCTTTGGAACAAGCCATTGCGGTGGGTGATGGTGCGAACGACTTACCAATGCTTTCTATTGCAGGTTTAGGTGTGGCGTTCCGTGCTAAACCGTTGGTACGTCAAAACGCCAATCAAGCCATTTCAAGCGTGGGCTTAGATGGTGTGCTGTACTTATTGGGCGTGCATGACAAAGACTTGAACCGTGCCTAATATGACAATTCAATGAAAAAAACGCAGCAGTCATGCTGCGTTTTTTGTTTGTATAATCAGCAGATAACGATGAACGGTAAACAAAAACTGTCGATAAAAACCGCAACAGCATTGAATGAAAAAAATATTTTTTAAGGCAAAAAAATAAGGTGTTTTTTTGTAATGACACGCGAATAAAGAGCTAGCTTAGCTTCCCGAAAACTACAAAATTTAAAAAATGTAATGACAATATAATATTGCGACAAGGTGTGTCGCTTTATAAAAATACAAGTCTTTTTTTATCTAGAAAACGCAGCATAATGCAGACATAGAATTTAAATCGACATCCATTATTTATTTAAACGGTATTTGAAGTCGCAGACCAATTCAAAAAGAGGCTGCATCTTTAGACGGAGGTTTTTATGCTAACAGCGAATTTAGCGACCATTGTAGGCTTAAGCCTCGTCGCAGCTGCGTTGATTGCTGTTTTCTTTTCGCCTTATCGTCGCTGGTTAAACTTTATGTTGGCAGGTATGGTGTTTTGGGGTTTATTGGAAGTGGTGCGCTACAGTGTGCAAAGCGTATTTGAACTGCCAATTACCTACAGTTACTTGTCGGCAATTTTCTTGGCGATGACTTTGGTGACTTTATTATTATTACGAGAAGACCGTCGGGCAGAGCGTGCTTTGGCAAAACGTCGCTATATCGAACATACCCCAGTCTATGAAGACGATCAGCAGCAGTGCTCAAGCCGCTAAATCGTACAGACTAAATTCAAAAACTTTAAAAAGATGCAACTGGTTTGCATCTTTTTTGCTTTATCTGTACGGCAGTTTGCGCCATCCAAACAGCGACAAAATTTTAACACCCTCCTAAAGATTGTTATACAAAGCCTTGCAGCAAAAAGCGGGAGTTGTGATAGGATGAGTCTGTTCATTATCCAACAATTACAATAGGCTTCACTGTCATGAAACTTTCTGCAATTCCTGTGGTCAAACTTCCTTTGGTTGATGTCAGCACCGATCCACTTGACCTTCTCGTGGCAGGTTTGGCATTGCGTATGAAACAACTGGCACGTACCAGTCCAAAATTTATTGAGTTGGTGCATGAACGCCAGTTCCGTATTCAAATTGGCACAGACTTGGGTATGGCGCGTCAAATTATTGTCAACAATGGACATATTGACACTGTGGCGGGCGATGCAGAAAAAGCCGATTTTATTTTGCAGTTTGCAGACAGCGAGCAAGGCGTAAAAACCTTAATGAAAGGTGATCCAACTGCATTTATGACAGGCATGCAAAATGGCAGCATTAAAATGGAAGGTGATTTTGGCTTATTGGTGTGGTTTAACCAAGCAGCGAAATTGATTCCACCTAAACTACCAAAACCTGTAAAAGAAAAAATTAAAATGGCACGCCAGTTTATTAAACAAAAAACGGGTAAATAAGCTGCTCAGACCCAAACAAAAACCTCTGATCAATTTTTGACAGAGGTTTTTTTATATGTGATTTACTCGACTTCCAAACAAAAAGTCACAGGCCCGTCATTTACCAAATGCACTTTCATATCGGCAGAGAAAATACCTGTTTCCACCCTGTCAAACTGACTTTTGGCATAGTCCACCAATTGTTCATACAGCGCTTTGGCATCGTTTGGGGGCATCGCAGGGCCAAAATCAGGACGTAAACCTTTTTGAGTCTGTGCCATGAGGGTAAATTGTGAAACCAATAACACACTGCCATTGGCCTGACTGACATTCCAACCCATTTTGCCTTGTTCATCATCAAAAAAACGATATTTTAAAATTTTATCAATCAGCTTTTTGCCTTTCTCAAAATTATCGTCTTTGCCTAAGCCCAAAAATACCAAAATACCCTGTTGAATCTCGCCAGTGATTTCACCATCGACCACGACTTTGGCTTCAAGAACTCGTTGTAATAATGCGCGCATGGGGGACTAATTTTCTCAGTGTGGGGGATGGCTGCAGATTGTAGCAAACTTAGGCACTTTGGCGTGCATTAACATCAATCACGAAAGCATCAGAACGGTAGCTGCCCGCAGAGAGGTAAAATATCTTGGGAAGGCTACACTTCAGCAAAGTTGTAACAAGATTGTCGATAAAAGCCCTTTTTTGCTGAATAAAGTATGCTTTAATGCAAGAAGTACCGCGAAATGATGATCCCTATGACCCCCATTATTCAATCTCTGCTCGATACTGATTTATATAAATTCACCATGTTACAGGTGGTGCTGCATAAATTTCCGCAAACGCACAGTGTGTATCAATTCCGCTGCCGTAATCTTGAAGATACCGCGTATCCACTGAGCGATATTTTAGCTGAGTTGAATGCGCAGCTTGATCATTTGTGTCAGTTGAAATTTAAAGAAGATGAATTGCAGTATTTGCGTAATTTACGCTTTATTAAAAGTGACTTTGTCGATTATTTAGAATTATTTCAGCTCAAGCGTCGTTTTATTCACGCCAGTATTGATGCGCAAGGTCGTTTGGATATTCGGGTAGAAGGCCCGATGGTACAGGCCATGATGTTCGAGATTTTTGTCCTGGCAATTGTCAATGAACTGTATTTTCAGCGCATCCGTAATGATGAGGTTTGGGCAGAAGGTGAGCGCCGTTTACAGCAAAAAATTGCCCTGATTCAAAGTTACCAACAGCAGCAACTGCCTGAAGATCCACCATTTTTGGTTTCAGATTTTGGTACGCGCCGCCGTTATAGTTTTGCATGGCAAAAGCACGTGATTGCGGCTTTTCATCAAGCTGTACCTGAAGTGTTTCGTGGTACTAGTAATGTACTGTTGGCTAAAGAATTAGGCATTACCCCAATTGGGACAATGGCACATGAGTTTTTACAGGCATTTCAGGCGCTAGATGTACGTTTACGTGACTTCCAAAAAGCCGCACTAGAAACTTGGGTGCAAGAATATCGGGGTGATTTAGGCATTGCCTTGACTGATGTGGTCGGGATGGATGCTTTCCTGCGTGACTTTGATTTGTATTTTGCCAAGTTATTTGATGGCTTGCGACATGACAGTGGCGACCCGTATGTGTGGGGCGATAAAGCTTATGCACATTATAAAAAGCTAAAAATTGACAGTAAAACTAAAATGCTGACCTTCAGTGATGGCTTAAATGTCGAAAAAGCATGGGCCTTGCATCAGTATTTTAAAGACCGTTTTCAGGTTAGTTTTGGGATTGGTACCAACTTAACCAATGATATGGGGCAAACTGCGCTAAATATTGTGTTGAAATTGGTGGAATGTAATGGTCAGTCGGTGGCGAAATTGTCCGATAGTCCGGGTAAAACCATGACCGATAATGACACCTTCTTGGCATATTTGCGCCAAGTTTTTGATATTCAGGCACCAGTTTAAAGACCAACAAGCCTAAAAAACTGAAAAAAGACCGAAGAAAATCTTCGGTTTTTTTCTAGATTAAAGCATGTGATTGTTAAAATTCTGAGAAAGTTATGAAAAAAACAGCATGTGCCCAAAAATGACCTATACTAAGTTAAAGTGGATTGCCAACCAGACTGAACAGCATAAAAATGAACGCTTCACCATTCGATTTTGGACTGCTGATTGAAGCAGAAGATTTAGTCCCCGTTTTAGGACATGACAAATTACGCATTGTCGATTTAAGCCGTAATTCGGTGTATGAGCAATTGCATCTGCCGCATGCCTTACAGGTCAAACCGAGCATGTTGTTACGTCAGGATGAAGATACTTCAGGTCTATTGCCAGAACCTGAAGCCTTGCAGGAGCTGATTCAGTATTTGAATATCTCGCCTGAGCATCATGTGGTGGCTTATGATGATGAAGGCGGTGCATGGGCAGGGCGTTTGATCTGGAACTTGCACTGTTTGGGCTTTGAAAATACCAGTTTGCTGAATGGCGGTATTCATGCTTGGTTGGCCGCAGGTTTACCGACTACTTCTGAAGTTGAATCACTGAAACCTGTCAGTACACTTGCTCCTGTTGTAGCGCAAAATCAGTATCGTATTCAATATGATGAGCTATTAGAAAAGTACCAAAACCAGTCGGTACAACTGTGGGATTGCCGTACTGTAGACGAATATACAGGGCTGCGTTTGGCTGCACGACGCGGTGGTCACATACCAGGGGCATTGCATTTTGAATGGAGTACTGCCCTTAATCGTGAAAATCATTTAAAATTGCATCCCTTAGAACGCACACGACAGCGTCTGGAACAACTCGGATTTAATCTCAACGAACCTGTAGTGGTGTATTGTCAGTCACATCACCGTTCAGGTCTGGCCTATATTTTAGGAAGATTACTGGGTTGGCAAATTCAGGCCTACGATGGTGCGTGGAGTGAATGGGGCAACCGCCCTGACAGTCCTGTTATTACTGGAGAGTTGCCGTCTTGAGCCTCACATCACGTTTAAAAAAACAAATTTTCATTCAGGCACAGCGCGTTGTGCCACAACATCAATTATCACGTGTTGTAGGTAAACTTGCAGCTAGCGAGCATCCTGTACTGAAAAATGCGGTTATTACGGCATTTAAAGCCCAGTATGGCATTGATATGTCATTGGCAGAGCAAAGCAATGCCTTGAAATATAAATCTTTTAATGAATTTTTCACCCGTTCTTTAAAGCAGGGCGTACGTGAAATTGACAGCAATCCGAGCAGCATTGTATCGCCTGCAGATGGTGCAATTTCGCAATTGGGTAAAATTGAAGATGGCGCTATTTTTCAAGCCAAAGGCCAGCAATTTACTGTTGAAAATTTAATTGCCGACCCGCAACTGGCAGAACCATTTAAAAATGGTCAGTTTGCCACGGTATATTTATCTCCGAGAGATTATCACCGCGTGCATATGCCGTTTGCAGGCACACTGACTGAAACTCTTTATGTGCCAGGTGAGCTATTTTCGGTGAACCAAACCACAGCCGAAAATATTCCGGGTTTATTTGCCCGCAATGAGCGCATGGTGTGTTTGTTTGATACCGAATTGGGTCGTATGGCGGTTGTTTTGGTGGGTGCCATGATTGTGGCGGGCATTGAAACCGTGGCGACAGGCAAAGTGAAACCATCAGGGCGTTTGGAGCTGAATCAGCACCAATTATTCCTTGAAAAAGGTGCAGAATTAGGACGTTTTTATTTGGGTTCAACCGCGATTGTTTTGTTTGAAGAAAATAAAATGCAGTGGGATGCTGAATTCAAAGCCAATTCTGTAGTGGAAATGGGGAAAGCCCTGGGACATATCGTTTCTGCTGAATAAAATATGTGAATAAAGAAATAAAAAACGCCAAAGTAATTTGGCGTTTTTTTGTTTTTTAAATCTGTAATTTATTGTCTATTTTAGCTCAACCAGCGCTTAAGTTTCGTAATACAAACGCTCTTTTGGGAACACGACTTTAAATATAGAGCCTTGATTTTCTTTAGATTCGACTTCTAAGTGTGCATTATGCTGCATCAAAACGTGCTTCACAATTGCTAAACCTAAACCAGTACCGCCTGTTTGTCGGCTACGTGCGCTGTCTACACGATAAAAGCGTTCGGTTAAGCGTGGTAAGTGTTTCGGATCAATCCCGATGCCTGTATCTTCCACAGTAAAATAACCTTGATTGCCATCATCATGCCAGCCAATGGTAATCGTCCCACCTTTCGGGGTATATTTAATCGCATTGGTGATCAGGTTGCTAAAGGCACTGGCCAATTCTACATCTGAACCAATCAGATCATAATGACTGTCAATATTTAAGTTGAGCGTATGTCCATAATCGACGTTATAGGCATGTGCATCGTCAAATAATTGATTCATTAAACTTGGCATTTCAATAATTTGATTTTTGGCAATGGTTTTTTCATTTTCCAGACGCGACAGCAGCAGCAGGTCATTTACCAAAGCGTTCATGCGTCGGGTTTGTGACTGCATTTGCTCAAAAGCACGTTTCCAACGCGGGTTAATATCTTCCTGATCGGTAAAGGTTTCGATATAACCACTCAGCACCGTTAGCGGAGTGCGTAATTCGTGTGAAATATTATCGACAAAGTCTTTACGCATTTGTTCTAGGTTATGCATACGCGTCATGTCGTAAGCAAATAACAAACGGCTATCGCCACCAAACTGAGTCATTTTGACTTGCACATATTGCCCTTCATGCACGCTAGATTTCATTTTTAAACCGTCAGGTGCTTGATCAATATGATTAAAATATTCAATAAAACTAGGTTGGCGCAAAATAGTGAGGATGTTGCGTCCACGGTCTAAAGGCTGAATACCCAATAGCTTTTCAGCAGCAGGGTTCCACCATTCAATTTGATGATTTTCATCAATCAGCATCACGGCTTCATCCAACGCCACCAATGAAGACTGGGCGCGATCAATCAACCCGACCATTTTGGCCTGAACGATACGTTCCTGACGTTGTGAGCGATAAACATTGAACAGTAATGCACCCCAAATACCATGCAGATTTGGCGGCACATCATAAGGACGATTGGAAATCCAATCATTAACTAAATAGAGGGAGCGCATTTGCTGAAGAAAAGACAGCAAAAAGGCGAGGCTAATACAAATCCAAAAATACCCAATCCCAAAACCAATCAAGCTTGCAATAATTAGGAAAAAGGCCAATAAACGAAAATCTTGTTTGGCAAAAGTCCATAAACTGCTGTAACGAACTTGTTTGAGGTCACGGGCGAGTTCAGGGACTGGGTAAGGTTCGTACATAAAATAATTTTAGCCTAAAGCAACATCCGCACGTGTCGAGAAGCGATAGCCTGTACCACGTACCGTTTGTACAAAACGGTCTACGCCATACGGTTCTAAAACTTTACGTAAACGACGAATATGCACATCAATAGTTCGGTCTTCAATATATACATTGCCGCCCCAGACTTGGTCAAGCAATTGCGCTCGGGTGTAAGCGCGCTCTGGGTGCGTCATAAAGAACGCCAATAGACGATATTCGGTTGGGCCCATTTCTAAAATATTGTCACCAAAACTGACACGCTGGCTGACTGGGTCCAAAATTAAACCGTTGGCATCAATAGTTTTTTCACCGCTTAAGGCATTGGCACGACGTAAGACCGCTTTAATACGTGACACCAGTTCACGGGTCGAGAACGGCTTAGTCATGTAGTCGTCCGCGCCAGCATCTAAACCTTGAACTTTGTGATCTTCTTCGCCACGTGCAGTGAGCATAATCACAGGAATTTCAGCAAGGTTGTCATCGCGTTTTAGGCGACGGCACAAGTCTACACCGCTGACACCGCCTGGCATCATCCAATCAAGCAAGATAAGCGCTGGACGTTGATCGACAATCATCTGATGAGCTTGTTTTGCATCTTCTGCTTGTAAGCACTGAAAGCCTGCCATATCTAAAGAGGTATGGATCATCTCCCGAATTGGAAGTTCGTCATCGACGATTAAAATGTAGTCATCTTTCACAACGCAATATCCTATAGATGTTAACGGTGGACCGTTTTATTTATGACAGGCTTATTACAAAGATTAATTATGACAGTATCATTGCAGAAAGGGTTGAATGGGCTATTTTTGCAATAATTTGTGACAAAATAGTGTCGATTTGATGAAAAAACTGAACAGGTTCAGTCAAAGTAAATAGGGTCTGCTGACACTTCGTCTATGTTTGCGATGACGCATATTTTTAGCTGATATAAGGCATGAGGCAGGAAATTTAGTTATTCTAAGTGACTGACTCATAACGCAATAGCGGCAAAAAAATATGCTCGTTCCGAAGGACTGTAGCTAAAACTTTCTCAGATTGCGTTATGAAACTTGGCAATAGACCCACTATTCCCTGCCTGATCTGCTCAGTTTTAGCCTACAGCGCAAGCCATTTATGAAATGTCAGCAGACCCCTCTGAATTTGAAAAATATTATGAATATTTTTCGATTTTATGACAATGTCGAAGAATCTTTCACAAAAGCTTGCTCTTTTTCCGAAAAGGTCTGTAATAACGATAAAAATACAATACGGCAAGAAGACAAGACATCTTCCATGGATTGTTTGAAATCGCTCATCACCCAGCGAATCGCAATTTGGGTGACATAACCATTTAAGCCTGTCGCTACCAGTGAAATTTCTCGGTTGGGGCGGTCTAAATGCGGCATCATCAGTATGACAAAGGCCTGAATCATGCGGTCAAAACGCGACATAGTTTCGTGAATGGTGGCTTGGTTATGTAGTTCTTGCACCAGCATGGCATCAATATAAATAATACGTGCCATTTGCGGGTTATTTTTTAGCGTGGTCAGTAAAGCAGTCAGTCCTGCATCAATCATTTTTTTAGGATCAGCCGAGGCTTGCATAATGGCTTGCATGACATTTTGCTGTAATTCATCAATCAATTTTAAAAAAATGGTCTGAAACAGTTCTTCGCTTTTTTTAAAGGATTCGTAGAAATAGCGCTCGGTTAGTTTGGCTTCGGTACAAATATCTTTTACGGTCACGGCAAAAAAACCATGCGTGCCATAGGCTTGAATACCTGCCTCAATCAGTTTTTCACGACGCGCCTGTTTGCGCTCAGTTAAAGACAAGCCTTTAAACTGACGTTCTTTTTGTTGTTTCTGGGTGGTTTTTTCTGTTTCTGCAGTCACGGGCAGTTGTTCTGTCATGTTCAGTTAAGCCAAATAAGAACCGTAATTAGGCTTTATACTAGCAATAATTATCTGTTAAACCTATGTTTTCAGATTCATTTGCGATATTCGTACTGGCTTATATTGACAATACTTATTGTCAAAATTATATTTAAACCACAGCGCATCGCACAGCCCTACAAAACAACAAGCAGGTCTGAACTGTGCACGCCACATACTCAAGGAAATCACATGAAAAATTTTAAAAATAAAGTTGCCGCAATTACAGGCGCAGGCTCGGGTATTGGGCAGCAATTGGCTGTTCTATTGGCGAAGCAAGGCTGTCATTTATCGCTCAGTGATGTGAATGAACAAGGTTTGGCGCAAACAGTGGATTTGCTCAAAGACAGTAATGTGCGCGTGACCATTAAAAAGGTGGATGTTTCTAAATTAGAACAAATGCGCGAATGGGCAGCTGAAACTGTGCGAGACCACGGCTCGGTCAATATGATTTTTAATAATGCAGGCGTGGCGTTGGGTTCTACCGTAGAAGGTGCAAGTTACGAAGAGTTGGAGTGGATTGTTGGTATTAATTTCTGGGGTGTGGTCTATGGCACCAAAGAATTTTTGCCTTTAATCAAACAAACGGGAGATGGTCATATCATTAACATTTCCAGTTTATTTGGTTTAACTGCACAGCCAACGCAGTCGGCTTATAACGCAACCAAATTTGCGGTGCGCGGTTTTACCGAGTCTTTGCGTCAGGAATTGGATTTGGAAAATTGTGGTGTGAGTGCGTTGAGCGTGCATCCAGGCGGGATTCGTACCAATATTGCCAACAATGCTAAAATGAACGACAGCATGCGCACTTTGGGCATGAATCCTGAAAAATCGGCACGTGCTTTTAATAAATTATTGCGTTGCCCGCCTGAAGAAGCGGCGCGCCAAATTTTAGAAGCGGTACAAAAAGACAAGCGCCGTTTATTGATTGGTAATGATGCCAAAACTTTGGATTTAATCCAGCGTATTGTTCCAACGGGTTATCAGAAAGTTACCGCATGGGCGACTAAGTTGGGCAAGAAACGCGGTTAATCTAACTTACAAATATAACAGACCATTCAGACCAAAACCTGAATGGTTTTTTTCTTCCAGACAAATTGATAATACGCACCTTGACCGATGCACAGACTCACAAATGCCAAGGCATAGGCATACCAAATTCCTTGCAAACCCCACCACTGACTGAAGAAATAAGCACACGGTACTTCAATTAAAACAATCGCTAAAATATTGATGATCATTGGAACATTGACCGTGCCACTGGCGCGCATAATGGAGGCAAAAATTGCACTGGCACCAAAAAATAAAATGGCCCATAACACAATAAATAAGAGCTGCTGACCCAGTACCACCACCGCAGGATCGGTAATAAACAACGCCATCAGATATTTAGAAAATAAATAACCCAAGGTGACTAAAATACCTGTAATCAGCAAATTCATGCCTAAGGCTGTACGGGTCACTTTAGCCAGTAATTCGGCTTTGCCTGCACCAATGGCTTGTGCAGCAAAAATTGAAGCGGCAATTGCAATAGATAGCGCAGGAAATTGAATATAGTTCAACACCTGATTAACTGCGCCATAGGCGGCAGTGGCCTCAGCACCATGCCGATTGACCAAACCGACAATCACCAAACCTGCCATAGAGGTAGTGACCATTTGTAAGCCTGTGGGAATCCCTAAGCGTAAAATCACCTTGCTTAAATTGGGTTGATGCCGAATTTGACGTAGTAGATGCACATCCATTTTTAAGGGATGATTCTTTTTATTCAGGTAAATCACCAAAAAAATTAAAACAGCCAGATAGCCCAGAATGGTGGCAATTGCAGGGGCAATAATGCCCAAGCGAGGAAAGCCAAAATAACCTGCAATCAGGATGGGGGTAATCACCAATCCCATTAAACTAGTCAAACTCAGGGCAATGAGTGGCGTAAGGCTATCGCCCACTCCACGTAAAATAGAGGTATAAATAATATAAACAAACAGCAGTGGGCTGCCTGCCAACATCCATTGCACATACGGCAGGGATAGATGCATCACTTTAGGGTCTGTGCCTAATAATATTAAAATTTGTTCGGCAAAAATCACCCCCAAACAGGCAATGAAACTGCCGCCAATTAGGGTCATAAATAAAGTCGAACCGACAATACAACGCACTTTTTCGACATTTTGTGCGCCCCACGCTTGCCCGACCAACACGGTCGATCCTGCCGAAAGCCCAATCACAAAGGCCATCAGGCAAAAAATAATGGGAAAAAATACCGACACCGCAGCAATGGCTTCCACACCGAGCATTTGCCCGACAAAAATCGTGTTAATGGTGCCCGAAAGATTTTGCAAAATATTGGTGGCAATCAGTGGCAATAGAAATACCAAAAAGGTTTTCCAAAGCTGAGGGTGATCGACCAGTGCCTGAGGTCTTGCCATGCCAAATCCTGCGCTTCAATATGCGGTTGTTTGAAATTTCACCCTAGCATGATTTGGTCATAAAAAGCCTTAGCTTTTCAGTAACTCAGTGACATTTCAGTGGAGCTTCATCGCTTAAATTGCCGATAAAATTTCACCTGCACGCAACAGGGTTTCGGTTTTTTTAGCAAAGCAGAAACGGATTAAACGTAAATCATCGGGTGGGGTTTGATAAAATGCAGACACAGGAATACCGACAATGCCGTGCTGCTCGGCTAGAAAATGGCACATATCGACAGCATTTAAGCCGGGACGGATATTGCTGTAATCTAAATTTTGAAAATAAGTGCCTTGTGCAGGGCTGAATTGAAAGCGTGAATTGGCAATGCCTTGATTAAACAAATCACGTTTGTCCTGATAAAACTTTGCCAGTTCTGCAATATGTTCAGGGTGCTGCTGCATATAATTTGCCAAAGCCACTTGCACAGCGCTAACTCCGCAGAAATTAATAAATTGATAGGCTTGGCGAAAGAGCTGCATTAAGGCAGGTGCAGCCGCACAGTAGCCTGTTTTCCAGCCTGTGACATGAAAAGTTTTACCAAAGGAACCCACGACAAAACTGCGTTCCCTAAGCTCAGGAAAAGACAGTGCAGAGCGGTGTTGATGCGCATCAAAGACCAAATGTTCATAGACTTCATCGGACAGCACCACAATATTATGTTCCTGAATAACATCAATTAAATGCTGCCAATCTTGCGCTGACCATACTGTGCCTGTGGGGTTATGTGGTGTGTTGATGATGATCATGCGGGTTTTGGCATGAATCGCATCTTTGACCATATTCCAGTCCACCTGAAAATGTGGAGCCTGCAGCGGAATATGAACGGTTTTTGCACCCAACAATTTTACACAGGGTGCATAACTGTCATAACTTGGATCAAAAATAATGACTTCATCGCCTGCCTGCAGCACGGTTTGCATGATGCTAAAAATAGCCAGTGTTGCCCCTGGGGTGATGGTAATTTCACTGATCGGGTCAAGCATTAGCTGATCACGCTGTAAAAATTGCTGTGCCAGTTGTTCGCGTAGTGGCAAGTAACCATCGCCCAAAGGATATTGATTGAAGCCTGCGTGTGTGGCTTGGCTTAAAGCATCCAGTAATGCTGCAGGTGGGGGAAAGTCGGGAAAACCCTGCGATAAATTTAAGGCATTCAGTTGTTGTGCCAAGTTAGACATGGTACTAAAAATACTCAGACCTTGAGCAGGCAGTTTCGCGTGAATATCGAGCATAGTGGGGTTCTGGTTGTGGCAGCAGCTTGTTTTACATCGTAGCGTTTTCAGGGGGGAATGCAAATGGGGGATAGGTATTTTAGGGATTTAAAGATTCATAGACCAGTTTGTTAAATACCCAGAGATACTATCTGCAAGAACTAAAAATGGGAGTGCAATAACTCCCATTTTAGATATTATAAATTGAGATACTAAATTAAATTTCTTCAAATAACTCTTGGGCAAGCTTTCGAGCTAAATCGTCTTTTTCTTTATTTAACTCAGGCAAATTTATAGCATACTGAATTGCTTCACGACCTGAAATTGCTATAGGCCCATAGTCGTCATAATCTTCTCCAGTGTAGGCATTGTAAGCTCTGAAGTCATCTTGAGTAAAATCAACATCACAATGTTGTGCTATATAGATGTATAGCCATGCTTCTTCATCAGTTTTGAACATTTTTTCGTAAAGAAAATATTCAATTGCATCAATATCACCACGATTACACAAGTATAGAACTTGTTTATAGACTGTTTCTGTATCGGCATCCCAATTAATTTCATCTAGATTTAGTGGTGAGTTTTGATTATAAGATTCAAAATATTCAGCTTGTTTTATATATTCTTCATACTGAGCTTTATTTTTCTTAGTTTCGTCAGAATGGATATATTTTTGTTTATTGTTGTCCCATTGGCTTCCAAAATTTGAGCCAGAACGACCATAAGGTGCAATCTGATTAGCTAAATATCGGTAATAAGATCCGATTAAAGCATGGGCATCTACATTGTTTCGTTCTTTTGCATAAGAAAGTATTTTTTCGAAATGTTCTTCTATTTGTGAAAACTCAATATACTCGTCTTCAAATTCTAGATCAGTTACAGGCCCATTTTCAAAATTGATATAGCTTAACCCTTCTCTTAAGCTTCTAAAGTTAATGGCTTCTAAATTTAGCCATAAAAGTTCTCGATAGATAGTTTTAGAAATTGATAAATAAAGTTCTTCTGAAATATCGATTTTCAAGAGATTCTTAAGTTTTATGATAATTGCTGTAATATGCTCGAGTAATGAACGGCCTTCATAATCGTCCCAATGCAGTTCATCTTCGTTATAATTTGAATAATCTGTTTTAGGGGGATTGTTCAATATTTCTAAAGTTAGAGCATCAATTAATTCATGTTGATAATAATCTTCAGAATCATCGTATTCAGATCCGAGTAAAAGGTTTTGAGCAATAAATGCGTTGTAAGTTTTATAGCCTTGATCTAATGCTATTAATTCATAAATATGTGAACGACCAATCTTAACAGAATGTTGTTCTTGAACTTTTTTAGATAATTGAAATGCGAATTCTTGAATAGACATAATTTTCTCTATCTTCAACTCTAAACTCTTATTCAAAGAATTTTTTGGTGTCTTAAGACTTTTAGCAACGCATGTTTAAATGCTAAGAACCAAACGAGTTGATACTTAAGAAAATTAAATTTCAGACATAATTTGATGACTATAAATTTATAGTTTAAATCCCTTTTCTACTCATGCGTAAGTATGGTAGGCGACCTTATTTTTAAGATAATAAATTTTGCCTAAATTTACAACCCGAAAAATAGAAAATAACAAAGTTTAGCTGCCATTAACTCAGCAACCAGATCGTTTGCTCAAGCCAAAGTAATGGGGTGAAATAAAAGACTCGCCTCAAATCAACTCCACCAATGCCCGAATAACCCCCAATCCTAGACCAATAAATGCACCTACGACCACACCATTGACTCGAATCATGTGTAAATCACCACCCACTTCGTTTTCAATTTTGCCAATCATTTCGCGTGAGTCCCATTCATGAATACGCTCACTAATAAAACGAATCACTTTTTCACTATATTGATCAGACAAATTCACCGCAATCGTACTCATTTTTTCATTCAGTAACTGACGTACTGCGGTATTGGCAATAATATTTTCACCGACTTGCTGAATTGCAACACGCAGGTTTTGCGCAATTCCTGAATCAGGTTTTTGTAAATCTTCCTTAATCGCATTGCAGAGAATGACCACGGCACCACTGATAAAACTCAAGACTTGTGGGCTGTCTAACAGGGCATTTTTAGTGTCATTTAGGCGCAGACTGGCACTGCTGTTGTTATCTGCCAGTTGTAACATGAGTTGCTGCCCAGCCTCTTCAATTTTTTGTCGCCAAGGATGTTCAGGGTCTGCCAGCATGGATTCGACCCGTTGCAGTAAAGAATCTATAGTGCGTTGCTGCACATCAATTCCAATCCAGCTCGCACCTTTGGCCAGTTTCCACACGCCAAGTTCTTTAAATAATTGACGGGTCAATTCACGGCTTTTTTCAGGATGTTTCAGCATCCAGTCATGGGCAAGGTCTAAACCGTGTTGCAGCACATCCTGATGGAAGTCATTTTCCAAAACTGCACGCAGCATTTCACTGGCCAAGTGGTTGACCTGCGTGTTGCGAACCCATTGCACACTGTTGCTTTGAATAAAGCGCCCAATTTGTTCTTGCCCGACAAATTCAAAAATTTTCGGTACAGTTTGCTGAATGACTTGGGTCACTTGCGCATTATTTTGCGGATTCGCCAACCATTTACCCACGGCTAAGGATAAGTCAGTGCTATGCAGGCTTTTTTGCACCACTTGTGGCGATAAAAAGTTTTCCTGCACAAAGCGCCCCATCGACTCGGCAATACGGTCTTTGTTGCGTGGAATAATTTCGGTGTGATCACGTAAGAATTTAGGAATTGGCATTTTGCCAAAAGGATTGCGAAACAGCACCGTAATCGCATACCAGTCTGCTAGCCCACCCACCACGCCTGCTTCGGCAGACAGCATTAGAATGTGAATCAACCACGTATATTCAGGCAGTAATTTTGCGGTCAGCATTAATGCCAGCCATGCCAGCACGGCAATCACTAAAGCAATGGTGGCAAAGCGTTTACTGCGTTGCAGGCTCGGAGAGCTATGCTGCGAGCTGCTCGTTAAAGTGTGGTCAGACGCTGTATTCATGCAGGCATCCTTATCTCATTAGGGCGCGGCAGGGGCAGAGGTTGGTGGGGGTAATGGTTGTCCTGTGGGACTTAAACCATATTTTGCCCCCAGTGATTGTAAAATTAGGCTCGCATCAAAGGCATCTTCAGGTGCAGATTTTTGATCTTTAAAACACTGAATGGTGTAAGACACTTGAGTCGGATCGAGGGTCACCACTTGCGGCATATCATAGAATGGGTCAGGCCAGAATGGTGCGCGACGATGATAATATCCATACGGCGAATAGCTATACGGATAGTAACTTGGTGCAGGGTAAACCACGGCTTGTCTAGGTGGTTTCTGGCTACGGTTACTCGGATCATCTAAAACTTTAAAAAAGCGAAAACCGTGTTGCAGCGTGGTTTGTGCTGCTTTCACCAAAGTAATTTCTTCTGCAGTGCCAAAACTCATGTTATGACCCGCTAAAAAACTAATCCGATAGGTTTGCGCATTCAGTGGTGTGGTGCTGTATTGCCCCAACTGCTCAAAGCTGAGAGGTTTAGAGGATGTCGTGGCACAGCCTGTAAACAGCAAACTGCTGGCAAGGGCAAGACCGAGTAGGGAATATTTCATGTGAAAGCTCCTGTACACATCAACCAGCCAAGACAAGCTCGCCAGTTAGAAACTGCTATTGGGTTGGGTTAAAAACTCAAGTTCTTCTGCACTCGAAGGACGTCCCAACACCTGATTCCGATGTGGATAACGTCCAAAACGGTCAATAATCACTTTATGTTTCAGTTCATAGCCCAACACGGTGGGGTCATTCAAACTTTCAAACAACGTTAATGCGACTTCGTGAATACGTTTGGATTCACTGTGCATAAACGGCATATATAGAAAACGACGTTCGGTTGGGTTTAAGTCCTGATCCAATTTTAAGTGAATCATTTCTTGTGCCAACACCAAGGCCATTCCATCTTGGGCAAAGGCACGCGGGTCATTACGGTATAAATTACGTGATAATTGATCTAAAATAATGATTTCAGCCAAACGACCTGCAGGTGTTTCGCGCCATGTCCATAGTTCTCCTTGTGCCGCTTGTTGCAGTACATCGGTAAATTTTTCTGCAAGCACGGCATCAAACTCTGCGCTTTTGACAAACCAGTTCGGTTCCGCAGCAGGAGAAAACCAAAAATCTAAAAAATCCTGATAATTCATACGCTTTATTATTTACCTCTGTTCTTTTGATTATAAAATCACAAATTTAGCATGTCTTATAGTGCAACTTTGTGATAAAAAATTGCCAAATTAAAATTTATTGACGTTGACCACTTTATTAAATGTCAGCATGCCCCAAAATCATCATTTTGTTAGAAAAAACAGCCCAAGCGCATGTGCTGATGCCAAATCAAGTTATACTTGAACGGTAGCAATTTCATCTCAGATCATCTGCATGATAGAGAAAATTGCCACCGACCCAAAATCAGCCTGTGGTTTATGTCGTATTTGTAGTGTATTGGATTAAGCGAGAGTGTAATGAGTCAACCCGAACCAAATGCGCAAGATGTTCTACCAACATGGGTAGACGCTGCGTTGCTTCAAGGGATGTTGCGCGGGATTGAACGCGAAAGTCTGCGTATGCAAAGCGATGGCTTCTTGTCGCAGCAAGCACATCCTCAAGCCTTGGGTTCGGCACTCACACATCCGCATATTACTACGGACTATTCCGAAGCGTTGATGGAGTTCATTACTCCACCGCAAAGCAGCATTCAACACGCGCTTGATTATTTGCGAGATATTCATAGCGTGGTGCATCAACACTTAGGCGAAGGTGAAAAACTTTGGCCGCTGTCGATGCCGTGTATGCTCGATGAAACCGATGACGGTATTCCACTGGCGCAATATGGCAGCTCCAATATTGGGCGCTTTAAAACCTTGTATCGCCGTGGTTTAGGTGTGCGCTATGGTCGCCGTATGCAGACCATTTCAGGGGTGCATTATAATTTATCCTTCCCTGAACATTTATTTGCCGCCTTGCAACAACATGAAAGTGATGAGCAGCTCAAAGCACTGAGTTTGCAAGATTATCGTAGTCATCGTTATTTAGGTTTAATTCGTAACTTTATTCGTTTAACGCCATTGGTGATGTTTTTAGTCGGTGCGAGTCCATCGGTTTGTCAGTGTTTTATGACAGGGCGTGAACATCATTTGTTGCCGTTGTTAAGAGGCACGTTGTATTTACCGTATGCGACTGCGTTGCGTATGGGTAACTTTGGCTATCAAAACTCGGCGCAGAAAAAACTTGGTATTCATTACAATGACTTAACAGGTTATTTAGATGGTTTGCAAAAAGCCGTGAAAACCCCGTACTTGCCATTTAGCCGCTTAGGTTTAGATGATGCTACGGGTGAGCCAATTCAAATTAATGACCATGTGCTGCAAATCGAAAATGAGTACTATAGTTTAGTGCGCCCAAAACAAGTGCCACAAGAGGGTGAAACCCCATCTCAAGCACTTGCCAATCGTGGTATTGGTTATGTCGAATTACGCGCGGTAGATGTTAATCCGTATAGCCCAATTGGGATAGATGAACATACCGCAGGCTTTTTGGAAGTCTTAGCATTGTATTGTTTGTTGCAAGACAGCCCAGCCTTGTTAGATGCGGAACAAAGCATCATCGAAAAAAATCAGACCGAAGTGGTCAATCGTGGGCGTGCGCCAAATGCGCACATTCAAGAGAGCGATGTTAAAACCCCAATTGAAGCGTGGGGACAGCAGTATGTCACCGCCATGCAACCTTTGGCTGCTTTACTCGACCAAAGTTATGCGACGCAGCTGTATTCTCAAGCTTTAGAACGCATGATGGTGCGTTTGCATGAAGTCGATGAAACTCTGTCGGCACACATGATTGCCGATACTATTCGTCATGGTGGTACGTGGGGCTTTGGCAGTTATATGGCGCAGCAACATGCACATGCGTATGAACAACATACGCTTCGTCCTGAAACACAAACATATTTTGATGAAATTGCAGTGCAATCTATTCAGCAACAACAACAACTTGAACAAGCACAAGGTCTGAGTTTTGCAGACTATGTCGCACAATATAGATAACAGTTCAGGGATTTAAACATGCAATTGAGTTATCGTCTGCTAAGTGGTGTTTTATTTTTAGCCAGTGTCATTGGGATGACATTTGCATTGTATTTGGAGCATGTGCAAGGTTTAGCGCCGTGTCCACTGTGCGTTTTTCAGCGGGTGGGCCTAATTGTATTGGGCTTGGTTTCACTGATTGCCTTTGTGCATAACCCTAAATCTAACGTGGTTAAGCGTATTTATGCGCTGTTCGGCAGTATTGGAATTTTATGGTCGGTGGGTGTGGGAGCACGTCATGTTTGGCTGCAAAACTTACCGCCTGATCAAGTGCCAAGCTGCGGTCCAGGGCTAGATTATTTGGTAGATGCCTTACCCATGAAAGCCGTATTGCAACAAGTACTGTCGGGTTCAGGTGAATGTGCTGTGATTGACTGGACGTTCTTAGGGCAGTCTTTACCTGTGTGGTCATTGCTGTTCTTTAGCGTGTTGGCGATCATTAGTTTATGGCAATTGCTGCGTAACTATCCTTTTGTGGCATCGACTACATTTGGCAAAGTGAAGAAAAAATAAATTCCGGGAGCCTACCCACTGAATTGATAAAAATGCGTCATCCATAAAATTGCGATGGCGCATTTTTTTTGTGTATCTGTTGATAATCTATCTAAAAATCATCGTGTTGTAGGGTATTTTGAACTGTTTAGACTATGTTAGGTGAGCGCGATGCCTTCTAAGCTTGACCAATCACCAATAAACTCACGAATTTGCTGCTCTGGCACTTCTTCATGCGCAGGATAAAACCATTTCACCAATTGCTCAGCCACACTCGGATGATATTGCAACTGAAAATGGTTCAGACCATAGAACACAGCTTTGTGCGATTCAGGCAGTTTTAATTGAAAACGTGGGTTAGGATGTTCCCCCAAAGCACTTTTTATACTGACTAAATAATCGCCAATGACTTTGCGGGTCAGGTTCTGCTTTTTCTCAAACTCAATGCTGCCTGCCACGAAATAAGCATTAATATGGGTCGGCAAAGGTGCGGGTTTGCGGTTGTCATCGACCTGTCCAATTCGTGCCTGATTATGTTCCCAGTCATCATCTCGCACACTGCCATAGCGCAAATCTAAAATGCCGTTGCTGCGAATATTGACCAGATGCCCGACAATTTTCACAATGGGAAAGCGACCTAATTTTTCCTGTAAATGGAAACCAAAACGCTCCAACACTGCTCCGTGATGTGGTGAGCCTAAACAGACCAGATTTTCGACCAAGTGAATCCAGTGCTGCAAATTTTGCTTGCCGTAAAACAGCGCACTGCGCGACACCAAGCCACCCATGCTGTGCCCAATTAAATCAATACTGGTAATTTTAGGATGACGCTGAATTAAATCATCTAAGGTATTGGCAAGACTGCGGCCATTGGCAGAAATGCGACGCCCTGTATTGTAATTCAGATATAACATGGTGTTATGGTCACGTTGTGCCAGTAATTTTTCACCAAAACCACCAAATTGGTGTGTAGTCCAATCGAGGTGATTGCGGCATAAACCGTGCACAAAAATTACCACACGTCCAGACAAATCGCCTTGTTGGACTTCGCCATAATGGTCATAGAGCACCATAGGTAAGGCGAGCGGATTTTGCTGTTCGAGTAGATAATCTCCCAGTACGCCATTCAGTACACCGACTAAAAAATGCAGGCTTGGCGTGAGTGCTTTGTCATGTAAGTTGGGAAATTGCGCAATGATTTGACGTAAACCTGGTGCAACAAAGTGATAGCCGTATTGTTGTAAGCTGTGGAAGGCAAACTTATACAACTTTTGAAAAGTTGCGGTTTTTTGAAACTTTTGCGAGCGTTGTTCGCTCATGCCAAATACGCTGAGCAAAACTTCACGCTGAATGGTTTGAATCACTTCGCTCATCACGGCATTCAGGCGCGTGCTGACCAACTGTGCCAAGCCTTCTAAGATATCGGCCTGACTTGGAGGTGTACGATCCCATCTACAATACGTTTCATGCAGCGGTGTTAAACTTGGCATACTGTGTTGCCCCTTGTGTTCCCATATACCGAACGCTTTATTTTTACTTGGGTTCGCGGTATAAACTCAAGGGTCTGCTGGCATTTCATGAATTTACAGAACTGCAAATTTTTAGATGAATTGTCACCAAACCCGATACTTTTATTTTATCGTGTTCATCTTGAACTACTTGTAAAATACCGATGACTGCCAAGATGTTCGCATCTTTTTGTCTAACAATTGCATTTTTCCATGAAAATTAAATTAAAAACGCAAAATAAGTGCTGTATCAGCCAAAAATTGAATGGTGTTACTAAGAAATGTCGCGCATGAATTTAATTTATTTACATGGTTTTCAAAGTAGTCCTTTGTCCATGAAAGGGCAGCTATTGTATGCCTATGTGCAGCAGCATCGCCCTGGTATTCAGATGCATTTGCCCGATTTAAATGCTCCACCTTTAGAGGTTTTGGCAAACGTATCGGCATTGATTCGACGTTTGCCCAATGTGGCATTGGTGGGCAGCAGTCTAGGCGGCTTTTATGCGACACAACTGGTCGCACAGCATCATGTGCCTGCTGTTGTGATTAACCCTGCTATGCGACCATGGCAATTGTTTCAGGACTTGTTTGGCGATGTGCTGCCCTATGTGGTACATCCGAACTGGAGCTTAACTGCAGCGCAATTGGATGACTTAGCAGACATTGCGTTGCCAGTTGCGCAAGATGCAGACAAAATATTGGTGTTATTGCAACAAGGCGATGAAGTTTTGGATTATCGTGAAGCGCAGCGTTATTATAGTGCTGCCTCACCTTCGGCCATGATCATGACTGAAGCGCACGGCAATCATGCCATGGATGATTTTGCAGACAAAATTCCGATGTTACTGCAATTTTTATCGGATTCCCTAGCTTAAGGAAACAGTACAACGTGTCTCAATATACCGCTCAATCTCTTGAAGTTTTATCTGGTTTAGATCCAGTACGTCGTCGTCCGGGCATGTATACCGACACCACACGTCCAAACCATTTGGCGCAAGAAGTTATTGATAATGCGGTGGATGAAGCACTTGCAGGGCATGCCAATAAAATTACCGTAAAAGTCTATAAAGATGGCTCTTTGTCGGTAGAAGACAATGGCCGTGGTATGCCTGTCGATATTCACCCAGAATACGGGCAAAGCGGGATTGAAATTATTCTGACCAAGCTGCATGCAGGCGGTAAGTTCAGCACCGACAACTACCAATTTTCGGGCGGTTTGCACGGGGTCGGTATTTCTGTAGTGAATGCCTTGTCCAGTCGGGTTGAAGTGACCGTACAGCGTCAGGGCAACCTGTATAAAATGGCTTTTGATCAGGGCGAAGCTGCTGCACCTTTAGAAGTCTTGGAAGGCAAAGCCCCAAAACGTGCTTCGGGTACGTTGGTACATTTCTGGCCTGAAGCTAAATATTTCGATTCACCTAAATTTGCGCTAAAAGCCTTAAAACACAATTTAAAAGCCAAAGCGGTACTAGCTGCAGGTTTAGAAATTCATTACATTGATGAAATTAACGATGAAAAAATTGTCTGGCAGTTTGAAAATGGTCTAGTCGACTATTTGATGGATGAGCTGGAAGATCGAGAGATTGTACCTGCCCCTGCTTTTGTGGCGACAGGTGAGGCAGAGCGTGCCAGTGCAGAGTTTGCAATTTGCTGGAATGTAGAAGGCGGCGAGCAAATTCAAGAAAGTTATGTCAACTTGATTCCGACTGCGCAAGGCGGTACGCATGTCAATGGACTACGTTCTGGTGTGACCGATGCGTTACGTGAATTCTGTGAATTACGCAATTTATTGCCGCGTAATTTAAAGCTATCTGCCGAAGATGTTTGGGATGGGGTCAACTACATTTTATCGTTAAAGTTCCAAGAACCGCAGTTTTCAGGGCAGACCAAAGAGCGTTTATCGAGCCGTGAAGCGGCAAGCATTATGCAGAATATTGCCAAAGATGCCTTTGCCTTGTGGTTAAACCAAAACTCTGACATTGCCATGCAGCTGGCAGAAATGGCAATTTCCAAAGCAGGTCGTCGTTTAAAAGCAGCGAAAAAAGTAGAACGTAAAAAAATTGTTTCAGGCCCAGCCTTGCCGGGTAAATTGGCAGATTGCGTGGGACAAACCCGTGAAGAATCGGAACTGTTTATTGTCGAAGGTGATTCCGCAGGTGGTTCTGCCAAACAAGCACGTGATAAAAACTTTCAGGCGATCATGCCAATTCGCGGAAAAATTTTAAATACGTGGGAAGTATCTTCGGACGAGGTTTTGGGTTCGCAGGAAGTACACGATATTGCAATTGCGATTGGGGTTGACCCGGGCAGTGATGATTTATCTGAATTGCGTTATGGTAAGGTTTGTATTTTGGCCGATGCCGACTCAGATGGTTTACACATTGCCACTTTGCTGTGTGCTTTATTCGTGAAACATTTCCCAAGTTTGGTGGAAGATGGGCATTTATACGTCGCCATGCCGCCGTTATTCCGTATTGATGACGGTAAAGATGTGCATTATGCGCTAGATGAAGATGAGCTAGAAAATACGCTGAAAAAAGCCAAAACCAAAAATCCGCAAATTACCCGATTTAAAGGTTTGGGTGAGATGAATGCCAGTCAGTTACGTGAAACCACGATGGATCCAAATACACGCCGTTTGGTGCAATTGGATTTGGATGATAGTCATTTTACCGCGGGTTTATTGGATAAATTGCTGGCTAAAAAACGCTCTGCAGACCGTAAAGTGTGGTTAGAGCAAAAAGGTAATTTAGCCGATTTGGCGGTTTAAGCTGATTTAATTTAGAAAAAGCATCCATTATTTCAAAAAAGTAATGGATGCTTTTTATTGTAATTTTGATTGGTGTTTATAATTCAATATTTTCAGGCCATAAAAAATATCCACCATATTGACTGGTTTTAAATTCTGCACCTACGTCTTTGCCTTGTTGAGTGAGTATGTGCTTTCCAGCATCATTGATATTTAATAAGCCTTTTTCGGTAAAATGAGCCAACAATTCATTGGTTTTCATTTTATGTTTTGCTGCAAGTTTAGATGATGTTAATTTACCAACATTATTGTCATTGGTTTCTTCAACAGATTCATTTGTTGGTTCGGCTTTCACTTCATCTAAACTAATTCTAACTTCATCACTAATACGAATAATACGTTGCGCTTCTTCATAAGCATCTTTAAAGACATCTTGATCTTCATATTTGCGAATCAAAATGCCCATTTCGTTATTATTAATTTGGCTAAATTCATAAAGATTTAGACTAGAAATAATACATTCAGATTCATTGAGATAGCATTTAGCATGTAAGTTTTTACAAAAACTGAGCCGAACAAAATCAAGTTTTTGCATCCATTTTATTTCATCAGGATGTAAATCGCTTTTTCCATAAACGATTCGAATATCAATTTTGAGTCGATCTTTATCTTCAAGTAATTCTTTAATACGGTCATTTAAACGTAAATATGGGCTAATTAAAATTAACCTTTCTTTGGCATTTTTTATCAGTTCTTCTAAGAAAAAATTGGTCGCGCTCGTATTTAAAAACTTAGCCATTTAACCCTCCTCATCGTGTCTAAATTATTATGTTTCGAGTATAGCGAATTTACTTAGGTAATGATTTGATGATTAAAAATATTCTAAAACTGAGGCGAAAAAAATGGAGCATCTTGTGCTCCATTTTTTATTGATCCTTAACTAAAGAACCAATATACAAATAATGAAATAATAAATACGCACATGACGTTCAACACCATGCCCACACTCATCATTTCACTTTGTTTAATTTGACCTGTACCAAATACAATCGCATTTGGTGGCGTTGCCACAGGTAACATAAAGGCACACGATGCACCAATACCAATAATCACCACTAAAATTTCTTTTGGAATACCCATTTGGTCTGCAATTGCAGCAAATACAGGAACCAATAACGCAGCAGACGCTGTATTACTGGTAAATTCAGTTAAGAAAATAATGAAGATGGTCACCGCAAAAATCACTACCAATGGCGAAGTATCACCAAAGGTATTGGCAAGGGTTTGACCCAATACCAAAGATGCGCCTGAATCTTTTAAGATCGCACTGAGGGTTAAACCACCACCGAACAGTAATAACACGCCCCAATCGGTATTTTCAGCTACTTGCTTCCAAGATGCAGTACCTAGCATGACTACCAAACATGCAGCAGCTAATGCAGTCCATGTATCGGGTTGGCTAATGCCGAAGGTTTCGCTAAGTTTTTTACCAAAAATCCACGCCACTGCAGTACATACGAATAAAATCATCGTTGCAACACGGGTTTTGGTCCAAGGAATCACTTCAGTTTCAAAATGAATTTTTTGATTTAAATTTGGACGCAATACCAAATATAAGCTGACCAACATCGCTGGTAGCAAAATCAGCATCATTGGTAAACCAATTTTCATCCAGTCAGCAAAGTCATAGTCTAATGCTTTGGCTGCAATAGCGTTTGGTGGCGAACCCACCAACGTACCCAAACCACCTAAACTGGCAGAGTAGGCAATCCCCAATAAAATGAAAACGAAGGTTTTACGCTCTTTGGTGGCATCGAGGTGTGATAACAAACCTAGTGCCAACGGTAACATCATCGCCGCCGTGGCTGTGTTGGAAATCCACATCGACAACGCAGCAGTGACGATAAAAATAGATAAAACCGAAATCCCCAAGTGACCGCCCGACATGGAAATAATCCACATCGCAATTTTACGATCCAGTTTCTGAATGTGCAGCGCAGTTGCTAAAGCAAAACCACCAAAGAACAGGAAAATAACAGGATCGGCAAAAGTCGCCAATGCCTTGCTGGTGCTAATTGGCTCAAGCACTTTGCTGGCATTTTCAACAGGCATGCCCAAAATTACGGCAAGCACCGGCACCAAAAGTGCGGTAATGGTAATGTGTACAGCTTCGGTGAGCCATAAAATACCAATAAAAAGCAACAGACTTAGACCCTTATTTGCATTTTCATCATAGGGCAAGACATTGTATAAACCGAAAGAGAGCAGGGCTGCAATTGCAACAATCACCCAGGTCTTGATCAGTTCTTTTCGCTTAATATTGGCTGGCACTTCTATATGGTTATTTTCCATAGAAGTTCACTCCGTCAAAAGGAATTAAAAGAAAAGAGGGAAGATTGGTCGATGCAAACGACCGAAGCAGTCTGAATAGACTGTTTTTTAAGCTGGTCTTAATTATAGGTGTAAATAATTATTTAAGCCAAAAAAAATCTAAATAATTTTCCATTTGTTATGTTTATTGGTCTGATTTATATCAATAAAGCAGGTGATGTTTGGATGATGAATAATCCTTGAGCAATCGCGTAAAGTGCCATAAAACCCAATAACGTAAATACAATCTGCTTAAATAATGTCTGGGAAATTTGTTTACGAATCAGACTGCCGATATACACCATCAGCATAGAGATGATGCAAATCAGGGCTAAAACTTTTAATTGTATGTGGCTAAACTGTTGAATTACTGGATATAAAACTGCCAATTGAATGAGTTTGGAAATAATAAAGTTTAAGTTGCTAATCACCACAATATCGGTTTTGCTGTGTTGAGTGCTGAGTAAATACATCATTAGAAATGGTGCCATGGCATTGGTCGCACCACCAATCACACCTGCCAGCAAACCAAAAATCAGCATATTTTTGAGTGAGGCAGAAATTTGAAAAGGACGTTGTCGAAATTGATCGGCCACGTACAATAAAATCAGTACGCCCATTGCCAATTTTAAATAACCTTCGTTCAGAATGAGCAGCAAACTGACGCCCAAATAGCTGCCAATCAGCGCACTGAAGATTAAACCCCAATATTTTTTGCAGTAGCCATATAAACTGCTGAATATAGATTGTGTGGCATCGCCCCGCAGCATGTAGATATTGAGAAGCAAACAGGGAATCAGAACCAAAGCAACCGCAGTACTGAGTGGATATAACATCGCCACCGCAGCCGTACTGAGCATAGGAAAACCAAAACCGCTCATGCCATGCAAAATTGCAGCAATCGCACAAAACAGCAGAATAATGAAATCGGTTTTTTGCATGTGGGCTTCACAGTGCTTTTTATTTGAAATTTAACTCAATGTAGCGGAGTTTTGCGCTAAGTACAAATGGGTTGCATGGTTATGAGCAAAGCATATTTATTGGAAACTATTTTAATGACCAATAAAAAAGCAAGACCGAAGTCTTGCTTTTTTTGAACAGAGAAAAATACAGCTTAGAAATGGTATTTGACCAATGCGCTGACATCGTTTTGATCTACGCCTTTAATACCAAACTTGTTGTTCCAAACAGAGTGTTCGATACCCACGTATAATTTGGTTTTAGGTGAAATGTGTTTGCCCACATTCCATTTATATTGAGAAGTCCAGTTTAATTCGCTGGCATGGTCATCTTCTGCAGTAGACCAGTCTAGGAAGGCATCAGCCAAGAACTCTTCTGAACCAATTTTAAATGGTACAGCATAAGTGATGGTCATTTGATAATCATCTTTAGTGAGATCGTTGTCTGCTTTGTAGAAATTTACATTTGCATATTGCGTATATGGAATGTCTAAAGCAAAACCAATACCGTATAAAAAGTTATTGAATTCAGGATTAGCACCGTGTCCAGCATTATGTTCCCAAGTAGTTGCAATGAGAACATCTTTCACTGGGCCAAAAGATAAGTTTTGACCTGTAGTTTCACCCAAGCTTAAACGTGGCGCTAATTCAAAATAGGTTGAGTCATCATCATTGCCATCCCATTGTTGGTCAACGAAGAAGAACACATCAGAATATTTGAGTTTAGCTGCATATTCAGCAGTAAGAGTCGTACGATCTTCTGTACCTAATTTATAGTTTTCACCATAAAGAGCAGTCAGGCTAGAATCTTGCCAAATCGGTGCAGCTTGCGTAAAAGTTGCAGCAGTGGAGATTGCGCACAGCGCAGCAATATGTGTAAGTTTCATAAAAATAGACCCCAATAAAAGCGTTTCAAGGATACAGATTCTTTAGCAAAAATAAAGCAAAATTCGATTATTGACGGGTCATTTTGGGGTGTTTTCTATCAGCTTTTGGGTTGAATACTTTTTAAACGATTTAAAACCAATGGTCAAAATGTAAAGGTGAATATTGCAGGTGTGACTAAACCCTTTAAAAGCATCAAGTTTCTCATTGGCAATAGATTGAACAACGTAGTGCTATCCAAATTGATCGCTTATTGAACATCTAAGCTGAAATTGGTGATAAAAGGGTTATTCTTTTGCTGCTTTTCTATAAATATCGCTTGCATATTTTTCAGATAGGCCCGATATTCAAGGTATAGGGACACGGTTCTGCAGAATTAAAAGTGTTCATCATTCACGTAGGAGGAAGTGATTCCAAACTAAGTTGAAGATGTACTTTATGCTGTAAAAACAGCACATTATAAACACGCCAAAACGTATATATAAAATTATGTGTAAGATTTTGGCACAACAAGATTCAGAAATAACGAACGCAAGAGGATGAAATCATGAACATTGAAATCCGTACCGATAAAAACATTCAAAACAGTGATCGATTAATTAGTTACGTTCGTGAAGAACTGAATAATGAATTCCAACGCCACAGTGAGCGTATTACCCATTTTTCAGTGCATTTTAGTGATGAAAATGGTGAAAAAGGCGGTGATGATGATATTCGTTGTATGATTGAAGCACGTCCAGCAGGTCTAAAACCAGTGGTTGTGAATCATCGTGGTCATAATATTGATACAGCCATTCACGGTGCGATTGACCGTTTAAAACGCAGCCTAGAACATGCGTTTGAGAAAAATGAAAATCCTCGTGGTGCTCGCCCAGAATTTGTAGATACAGATGTTGGTGGCGACGACGAATAAGGATCAGACAGATTCCAAGAGCCTCGCAAATTTTGCGAGGCTTTTTTGTGTTTGCATGTAGCCAATGCACTAAATTCACGATTTGCTGACATTTATCTCATACAAATGTCGCTTTATTGGGCATAATAGTTCTAAATTAAACATTGAATAAGAGAGCTCTCTGCATGTTAACTGCGCAACAACAAGTCTTGGTGCAAGCAATAGAAGAATTAGACCTTGCCCAAGTGCAACGCCTATTGGCAGACGGTTTAGACCCTAACTTTATGGATGCCGAAAAAGGCCCTGTGATTTCAGTCTGGTCAGATGGTTTATTTCAATGGTGGGAAAAAGTCTGCGAAGCATACGAAGCAGGTCAGCCACTCACAGAACAGCAAAAACAGCAAGATTTGCAAGTGCATTTAGATATTTTAGAGGCATTGATTCAAGCCAAAGTGAATTTGCACTTATGGGATGCCGAAGAAATTTACGGCCCATTGTGGGATGCAGCTTCTGCAGCATGTGTTCCTGCAGTGCAGCGTTTATTGGATGAAAAAGTCGATCCAAACAGCAAAGATGAAGATGGTTTAACCATTTTATCTTCGATTAGTGATTTATTGTTTGATTGTGATTTTGATGAAATTCAGTGGTCGGATGCTTTGCCAGAAGAACAACAGACTTTAGAATTGTTGCGTCGTTATGGCGCAAAAATGAGCAAAGAATTGGCCTAAGAGCAGAGATAAAAATATGTCAGTATTAAAAACAGTTGGGTTAATCGTGGCGGCAGGCATCAGCATGCAGGTGAGCGCGGCAGATTTTGAGTTTGATCGTCCTGGTGCAGGAGTGAGTACGGGTATTACACCTGTAGGGAAGTTGGCTTGGGAACAAGCTTTGCCAAGTGCAAGTTATCAAGAAAGTAACGATGCTTCGGGCGAAAAAGTTAAAACCACTCGCCTTAATGCTGACATGCTGTTACGTACAGGTTTGGCGCAAGATTTAGAGTTACAGCTGGGCTGGCAAGGTCCTGCATGGAGTAAAAGCAAAACCGCAGGTCAATCGGTTGAAGAAGATGGTTTGGGCGATGTCAGCATTGGTTTGAAACAAGCCATTGACTTAAATGATGACAAACTTTCTATGGCCGTGTTGTTGCAAGCGTTAATTGCCACAGGCAATGATGGCTTTAGCGAAGAAGATGATATTTATAGCTTGGGTACGGCAGTCAGCTATCAATACAGCGAGCTGTTAAAAACAGGCATCAACATGCGTTACGATGTGCAAAATAGCGATTGGGCGGTTACAGCAATTCCCAATATTCAGTACCGTTTAAGCGATCAATGGTCAGGTTTTTCAGAATTGGTCTATCGCAAAGCTGAAAGTCAGGACAATGAATATGGCTTAATTTCGGGAGTGATTTACGCACTGAATGAACGCACTCAACTGGATGCCAGTGTCGGTGTAGATTTAGACGGTGCAGATAAAAGTTACCGTGCAGGTTTAGGTATGGCGTTTTTGTTCTAAGCAATCGAAACCATTTAAAGCTTTAAAATACGTTGTATGCTGCAGCAGGCCAAAGTTATTAAGTATTAAGCTTGCTGCAGATCTGTTTTCATCCTAATAAAGTTCATGCCGAGGCGAGCAGAACATGAAGCAGTCCTTATTTCAGACCTTTTGGCAAGTTGCTGTTGATCTAATGGCTGATATTTTACGTTATGTGGCGCAGGGCTTATCTTGTCTGCTCGCAAGTCTATTTTTGCTGTGTTCGTTAAGCCTACACGCAGAAGCACCTTTACTCCCACCCGAACAAGCCTTTCAGTTTAGCGTTGAATCGGTCAATCCCCAGCAAGCTGAACTGCGTTGGAACATGCCTGAACAGTATTATTTGTATCAGCATCAATTTAAGGTTGAGCATGGACAGCAAATACTGGCTTTAGAGTTGCCTCCCGCAGAAGATGTTTATGATGAAAACTATGGACATACTCAGGTTTATTATCAACAAGTCAGTTTTAAAATTCCCACGCAGGCTGCACAGCGCTATCAAGTGAGTTGGCAAGGTTGTGCGCAAGATCGGCTTTGCTATCCACCACAGCGCATTGAATTTCAGACCGACAGCACTGGTTTGGTGATTTTAGACAATCAAAGCGCAGCACAAAAAAATCTGTGGGGCGGACACAGTAACCCAACCCAGAATGTGTTTTCGACAACGCCTGCCAATTCCACACTAGCATCCTCAACGAGTGTTGCGACAGCGCGACCCATCACAGCACAAGATCAAATGTGGTCAGAAAAACTGGCACAGAGTTCATTTGCTTATGGCTTGCTGCTGTTTTTTGGTTTAGGGGTTTTATTGGCCTTTACCCCATGTTCTTTGCCGATGCTACCGATTTTGACCTCCTTGTTGGTGCGTGAACATAAAGGTGTCAAAGCGTGGACGATTGCTCTGGTTTTTGTCTGTGGCATGGCAATGGTTTATGCCATATTGGGTTTAATTGCGTCATCCGCAGGTTTGAATTTTCAGCGTTGGTTACAACAACCTGCTACTTTAATTGCCTTTAGTTTACTGTTTGTGTTGTTTGCCTTAAATTTGTTTGGACTGTTTGAGATCAAGTTACCACGTGCTTGGGTCAATCGACTCGATCAGGCGCAATCTATGCAAAAAGGCGGCAATTTGGCAGGTGCTGCACTCATGGGCATGTTGTCGGCACTTTTGGTCGGCCCATGCATGACTGCGCCATTGGCAGGGGCGTTATTGTTTATTTCACAAACCCAAAGTCAGATGCAGGGGGCGTTGCTGCTATTTACGCTCGGGTTTGGCATGGGTACGCCGTTATTGTTGGCCAGTGTGCTTGGGGCAAAAGCTTTGCCACGCGCAGGTTTGTGGATGCATCAAGTCAAAGTGCTGTTTGCCTTTATTATGTTGGCATTGGCATTGTATTTTATTCGTCCGTTATTGGGTGAAGCATGGATGCAATGGCTTAGTTTGGCACTTGGAGTGGGTTTTGTCGGCTATGTGCTGCATCGTTTGAGTGGCTATCATGGTACGCTGCGGGCGATTTATCTGAGTGCGTTATTGGTGGTGGTGCCGTATCTGATTTATAACCAATATCAACACAGCCAGCGTTTTTGGCAGCAGGAAAACGATGCGGTTTTAGAATGGCACCGTGCAACGACTGCAACGGAATTACAACAGTTACTTGCCCAAGCTCCGAAAAATCAGCGCATGATTATAGATGTCTATGCCGATTGGTGTGTGGCGTGCCGTCCGATTGAACAGCAGGTATTGACATCCTCCACCGTGAAACAGGCACTTGCAGAATTTTATTTAATTAAACTCGATTTAAGCCATTACGATGCCAGTCATCAAGCCTTGTTGAATCAATGGGAAATTTTAGGGCCACCTGCCTTTTTATTTTTGGATGCACAACAACAAGAAATTCGCAGTCTGCGTTTAACAGGTGCATTTAACGAGAGCACTTTGTTAAATCAACTGCAGCAACTTCAAACCACACAGGAGTCATCGTCATGATGCAGCTGTATATTGCCAATAAAAATTATTCGAGCTGGTCGATGCGCCCGTGGTTGGTACTGAAGGCGTTTGACTTGGCTTTTGAAGAAATACAACTGAACTTTCCCTGCGAGCGTGGCGAGGGCGATTTTAAACAACGTGTCCTAGAAATTAACCCCAATGGTAAAGTGCCTGCCTTATTAGATCAGGGCATGTTGATTTGGGATTCTCTCGCCATTTGCGAATACTTGGCAGAGCAATATCCTGAACAGGCACTTTGGCCACGTGATGCACAGCAACGCGCTTGGGCGCGTAGCATCAGCGCAGAAATGCACAGCGGTTTTACCGATTTACGCAGTTTATGCGGCATGAATATTCGCGCTAATTTAGCAGAGGTGGGTGCAAAGTTATGGCAAGAACATTCGGGTTTAAGACAGGATGTGGCACGCATTGAACACATTTGGGTGGAACGTCCTGCTGTAGATGGTTTCTTGTGTGGTGAATTTAGCATTGCCGATGCGTTTTATGCCCCTGTGGTGACACGTTTTATGAGCTATGCTTTGCCTGTGAGCGCAGAAAGCCAACACTATATGCAGCGGGTGATGCAACATCCTGCCATGCAGGCTTGGGTGCAGGCAGCTTTACAAGAAGCAATGTGGGTCAATTATTTAGAGCCTTATCAAAAACCAGCAAAATGACTTGGAAAAAGCAGGATTAGGAAAAATACTGCGGAAGTTTTTGTGCGGTAAAGTGGTCTTTTTTGTTCCAAAAATAAAACATAGTGTCTTAGTTTTCCCAATTATTCTATTTACGCTGCACGATTAAAATAGCGTTATTAAATGAATACAAGATTGGAACATCCCCATGAAAATTTTACACATCGACTCGAGTATTTTAGGTGAAAACTCAGTTTCACGTCAGTTAAGCCAAGCGATTGTGCAACAATTGACTGCAAAAAATAGCAATGCACAGGTCGATTATTTAGATTTGGCACAACAGCCGATTCCGCACTTAACTGCCGAAATTTTAATGGGGCAGGATGCAGAACAAGCGGCTTTAGGTGAAAAAATCATCCAGCAATATATTGATGCCGATGTCGTGGTGGTGGGTGCAGCCATGTATAACTTTGGTTTGACTTCAACTTTAAAAGCATGGATTGACCGCATTAGCGTGGCGGGAAGAACCTTTAAATATACCGAGCAAGGGCCTGTAGGTTTGGCGGGTGAGAAAAAAGCCTATATCGCCAGCAGCCGTGGCGGTGTGTATGGTGATAATAGCCCTGCTGATTTTCAGGAAGATTTCTTGAAAACCATCTTCAACTTTACAGGGGTGAATGATGTAGAAATTATTCGCGCTGAAGGGGTGAGTATGTCGGAATTTAAAGACCAAGCTGTTGCCAATGCGATGCAAAAAATTCAGGCGATTTAACCCACTATTTCAATAAAAAAAGCTCAGTGCCTTGAGGGTGCTGAGCTTTTTTTATATAGATGGATCGGCTAAAAGGGTTGGTTAGCAAAGCCTTGTTATGGTTGAACTTAGCTCTGATCTTGCCGATGTGCAAACTCTGCTAAATCTGCCAATGCACGTTTGGCTTCTTCAAACCACGGTGAAAACATTTGAAAATTGTGCCACATACCCGTGTAGAGTTTGTAATGCACTTCTACGCCTGCCTGTTCGGCTTTTTCTTTAAAACGTGTTGCATCATCCAGCAAAATTTCTTTAGAGCCAATTTGTACTAAAACTGGTGGTAATTCATGTAAATCATCAAACAATGGCGAAATTTGCGGGTCTGCCCGATCAAGTTCAGGCGGTACATAGTAATCAATGCCTGTTTCCAGCGTTTCAATTGACAGCAGGGCATCATGCTTGCTGTTATAACGCAAGGATTCACTGGTGAGGGTTAAATCTAAAAATGGTGACAGCAGCATTAAGCCACTCACTTGCGGCAATTGCTCATCACGTATTTTTAAAGCTAGCGCCAACGCTAAATTTGCACCGCAAGAATCTCCTGACAAAATAATATCTTTGGCGTGTATACCTTGCGCCAACAGACTTTGATAGACATCAAACACGGCTTCCAAAGCATGTGGAAAAGGATGCTCAGGTGCAAGCGGATAATCGACATGAATCACTTGCATTTGGGTGCGTGCCGCAACTTGACTCAAAAATGCTCGATGGGTATTTAACGAACCCAGAAAAAAAGCCCCGCCATGAATATGAAAAATGAGCTGTGTTGCAGCATTCTGTGGTTTTAATTCTTCGGCATGCAGACCTGCTAAACGCAGCGCGCGTACCTGCACCGACTTTTGCATGGGAAATAAACGGCACATTTGTTCTAGTGCAAAACGTACAGAATTGGGGGGTAAATTAAATTGGCTTGGTTTGCGAATGGTGGTTTTTAAAAACTGCTCTGTAATAATTTGTTTCCACATGGGGTTAATCTTCATGATTTTTCCATCTTGTTCTTTATTTGATCGGATATTTGTGTATTTACCAACATAATTTACAAGGGTACACTAAACGGTCACATTCAAAAATTGCAAATTTGTTGTGACTTTTTAATAATAAAGTTGTCTGATAGTAGACCAGGGAAACAAAACAATGAAAAAAATTGCACTTGCATTCGGGCTGTTAGGTTTAAGCGCTTTGGCCAATGCTGCAGATCCGCTTAACGGCACAGTTTGGAAAACAATTGACGACAAAACCAAACAACCCAAAGCCACGGTAAGATTTACTGAGCAAAAAAATGGAACTTTAACCGCAAGCATTCAGTCAATTTTAACGCCTGGTGAAGAAAATGCCTGTACAAAATGTGAAGGTCCGTATCACAACAAATCACTCAAAGGTTTGACCATTGTTCGCGGTCTGAAAAATACAGGCGGCACGAGCTACGATGGTGGTTCAATTCTTGACCCGCAAACAGGTAAAACCTACAAGCTAAAAGGTAAACTTGCCGATGGTGGTAAGAAACTGGAATTGCGTGGTTTCATTGGTGTAGCGGCATTGGGTCGTAACCAAACATGGATTCGTGCGAACTAAGCATGTATTCCACCTGTGCAGTTGAAATTATATTGCACAGGATATAAAAAAACCTGCTCCATGTGAGCAGGTTTTTTATTGGTATTTTTTTAAACTTAACCTAAAGCACGATAAGCCGCTTCATCAAAACCCGCAATAAAGCCTGATTCAGTTTTTAAGACAGGACGTTTAATTAAACTGGTGTGAGTGCAAAGTGCTTCAATTAAGTTGGCTTCACTGGCCAAAGCAGCTTGCTGTTCTGCTTCGCTGAGTTTGCGCCAAGTGGTGCCTTTTTTATTCAGTACTACATCTTGCCCAAGCGCATCTAACCAACTTTTGACAGTGTCGGCATCGATCCCTTGTTTTTTATAATCGTGAAACTCATAACTTAGCCCCAATTCATTGAGTAAATCGAAGGCTTTTTTCATTGAATTGCAGTTCTTAATCCCATAAATTTTTAACATATTTTTTTCACGTTAATATCATCAAACTGGCTATAGCCTAGCCCAAAACAGCGCTAAGTGCTAGAAACTTGCAGTGAACAATGATTGGCTGTTTAAATGGTATGTGTCATCAATACGTCATACCGATGTCACCAAATTGACACTTGATCGCTCTAAAATGGGACGCATAAACAGAAAAAATGAAAAACTTGATAAGAACAGACTCTAGTGAAAATAAAAAATACAGTGAAGAACAACAGTAACAGCGCAAAACAGAAAATAAGATGATAAAAAGAGAAAACCCGCATTTAATCATCCTGATTATGCGGGTCTCATTTTAACGTCCATTGTTACATCCTTGAAACTAACCAAAACCAGTTAGTTTACTTTCCATCCTTCGGCTTCCAATCCTTTTGTGTCATCCTGACTGTCCCTTTGCCGTGATGCAATAATGCGCTGAATCGACTTGAAGATAAATACACAAAGTCGACAGATTATGTGCGAATTGAACCTCAGTTGAGTGAACAATTGTTCACTCATATAGGCTGTGAAATTTGTGTGAATATTAGATCTTATAATCAATAATCACAGGGGCATGGTCACTAAACCATTCGTCTTTATACACCCAAGCATTGACAGTGCGTGCTTTCCAGTCGGGTGAGCAAGCATGATAATCAATCCGCCAACCAACGTTCTTGGCACGGGCTTGCCCGCGATTTGACCACCAAGAATACAGCTCCGCTTCATGGCGCACTTCACGGAAGGTATCAACATAGCCCAAATCATTGTAAATATGATCTAACCATGCACGTTCATGCGGCAAACAACCTGAAGACTTTTGGTTGCCCGACCAGTTTTTAATATCAATGCGCTTATGCACGATGTTGTAATCGCCACAGACAATGATCGATTTATTGTCTTCACGCCACTGTTTTAGAATTTTTTGATACTCTTCTAAAAAGTGATCTTTCCGCATTTGGGCTTCTTCACCTGAAGAGCCAGAAGGCAAATACAGTGAACAGATGTAAATTGGGTGATCCAGTCCTACATCAAATTCAGCACTGATAAAGCGACCCTGAGAATCGGCCAATTCAAAGCCTAAACCATTTTGCACAGAAACAAACGGCAAACGGCTATAAATAGCTGTCCCTGCGTAGCCTGCGCGTTCTGCAGGGAAAAGATGCGTGTGCCAGCCTTCTGGCTTAAATTTATCGGTCCATTGGGCGTGTGTGATGCGGCTTTCCTGCATGCAAATCACGTCTGCTTCAGACTTTTCCAACCATTCGAGTAAGCCTTTGCTTACCGATGAACGCAACCCATTGACGTTAATTGAAACCACTCGAAGAATTTTTTGATCACTCGGATAGCTACTCTTTGGTATCATGCTCAGGTCTTACCTCAATGTATTAATTTGGAGCACCTCATGACATCGCCAGCTCAATTTAACCCGCAAGCTTTTATCGAACTCGCCTTATCACGTGGTGTGCTTAAATTTGGTGAGTTTACTTTAAAATCGGGTCGTGTGAGTCCTTATTTTTTTAACGCAGGTTTGTTGAATGATGGCGAAGCTTTATCGCTATTGGCTTCGGGCTATGCAGATCAACTCATGCAATGCAAAAATGTAGATGTTATTTTCGGGCCTGCCTATAAAGGTATTCCATTTGTGGCAGCTACAGCAGTGGCTTTATCGCAAAATCATGGCGTAAGTGTGCCGTGGGGGTTTAACCGTAAAGAAGCCAAAGACCATGGTGAAGGTGGTGTGTTGGTGGGTGCTGCGGTTGAAGGCAAAAAAGTCTGGATTATTGATGATGTGATCACTGCGGGTACGGCTATTCGTGAAGTGGTGACTATTTTGAAAAATGCAGGCGCACAAATTGCGGGCGTATTGGTGGCTTTAGACCGTCAAGAAAAAGGTCAGGGCGATTTGTCTGCTATTCAGGAAGTGCAAAAAGAGTTGGAAATTCCTGTGCATGCTTTAATTACCATGAAAGATTTAATGAATTATTTGGATGCCAAAGGTGAAAAAGATGCCTTGGCGAAAATGGAAGCGTACCGTGTAAAGTATGGGATTTAAGTCTTATCAATTCTCTTTAATGATAATATTGAGCGTTGATTAATAATTTAGCGCGGAACGTAACAAGTTTATAAAAAGCCCAGATCTGTAGGTTTGGGCTTTTTTTGTATGCAGTGGACTGAATTATGTGGAATAATTTTCGTGATGTGTTAAAGGTGTATGATGTCGATTTTAGAATAGCTTATTCTTAAAAATATTATGAGCGATGTCTTTCAATGAAAAATAAAGAATATATTAATCAGTATTTAGATAATACTTGTGATCTTGTCATTCAACACCTTAAAAATATAATGGTATTTCAAGCTAATATTCAAAAGTCTTGGGGATATCACTCCAGATTTATAGAGAGATTAGTTCATCCAGAAGATGAATTAATTTTTAAGGGATACTCTAATCCTGTTTTTCAAAATTTACCTGTGGGCTCTATTCCTGCAAGAAAAGAACACATCGTACCTATGTCTTATCTTTTCAATGGTTTATGGGGTTTAATAAAAACCGATCAATTATCAAATCAAGAATTATCAACGATTCTCAAACGAAATTTAGGCATAGCTTATATTACTCATGACGAGCAAAAAAAATTAGATTCCAAGACATGTGGCTTAAAAAACAAAATGCCTGATGGATGGTGTTTAAAAACAGGGGATCCATTAGATCGTTTAAAAGCTGCTGATATTGAACTTGTAGATGAGTTTGGGGCGCCCATACTATCTTTAATTTGACGGTGTCAGCACAATTATCATCTAAGAAAATATACTTAAATTTTCGATTTAACATAATCGTGGTCGTTATACGAAAGCCCCGCTTCATGGGTCGTTTGATTATCTTTTTAACCTAAAATCTCTTATCCAAAACCCACTCCAATTCCTCCTCACACTTCTTACACTCCAGCATCACCCCCAACTTTTCCTTGCGCCCTTGCTCTGTGATTACCCACGGGCGGTTTTGCCACGGTGGATTATGCCGCACATGCTGCCCATGACCGCAGGCCAAATCTGCGACCCAATCATTTTCTTCATCTAAATGAAAACCAATAATCGCTTGTTGCATCGCATACTCCTAAGTGCATGATGATCGTGGATAAAGCGTTACGAAAATTGCAGCAAAACCAAAGCCAAACTCCGCTATACTTTTGCTTATTCAATTCTTCAAAAGAGCACCGAAATATGCGCGTACTTGTTGTGATGGATCCCATCGAAAGTGTCAATTTGAAAAAAGACTCAACCATGGCGATGTTATGGGCGGCAAGCCGTCGTGGGCATACCTTGGGCTATGCATTACAGCAAGACTTATATATTGATCAGGGCAAGGCATTTGGTCTGATTGCATCGCTCAAAGTCTTTGAAGATTATAACCATTATTACGAATTGGGCGAAAAACGCAAAGAATCCTTAGCTGATTATGATGTCATTCTCATGCGTAAAGACCCGCCTTTTGACATGAATTTCGTTTATACCACATATATTTTAGAGCAAGCTGAACGCGAAGGCGCATGGATCATCAACAAGCCGCAAAGCCTGCGTGACTGTAATGAAAAGCTGTTTGCGACTCAATTCCCAGAACTACAAGTTCCGACATTGGTCACTTCACAACAAAGCCTGATTCGTGAATTTATTCAGCAACATGGTGATGTGATCGTTAAACCGCTCGATGGCATGGGCGGCATGGGAATTTTCCGTTTGTACCAAGATGGGGTCAATATTGGCTCAACCATTGAAATTCTGACCAACAACGGCACTCAGCCAATCATGGCGCAGCGCTATATTCCAGAAATTGTAGATGGTGATAAACGCATCCTCATGGTTAATGGTGAGCCTGTGCCTTATTGTTTGGCACGAATTCCACAAAATGGCGAAGTGCGTGGCAACTTAGCTGCAGGTGGTTTAGGCGAAGCACGTCCATTGACTGAAAACGACAAAGCCATTGCCGCCAAAGTCGGGCCATTTTTACGTGAAAAAGGCTTGGTTTTTGTCGGATTAGATGTGATTGGCAACTATGTCACTGAAATCAACGTGACCAGTCCAACGTGTATTCGTGAAATTGATGCACAGTTTGGTACATCCATTGCCGATGATTTATTTACCGTACTTGAAGCAGGTCGTCCCAACTAAGTTTGGGCTTTATGCTCACTGTATCAATACAAAAGCCGTTTTCTATTTGAAAGCGGCCTTGTTTTTAGAGACGTGGATACAAAAAACAACTTAAACACTTTGCAAAATAGATCAATCAAAGCAGGTAAAATTGAATAAAACTTAACATTTTCCGTAGATTAATAATAAAACTAGTTTAAACTTGAAAATCTGTAGAAAAAAACAATCAAGCACTTGGTGAAAAAAAGTAAATAACCTTTCAAGCCCATGCGTTTGTGATTACAATTGATAGCTTATACAAGATTTTTATTTGCCTTATTTTGAGTTGAAGAATTAAACCGTGACTGACGCACAGCAACAACAGCCTAAACATGTCATGATGATGGCCGCAGGTACAGGTGGACATGTTTTTCCCGCTTTGGCCGTCGCAAAACAATTACAGCAACAAGGGATTCAAGTGTCATGGTTGGCGACCCCAACGGGCATGGAAAATCGTCTGCTTAAAAATCATAATATCCCAATTTACCAAATTAATATTCAAGGTGTACGTGGCAACGGTTTGATCCGTAAACTGGCTGCACCATTTAAAATTTTAGGCGCAACGCTCAGTGCTGTGCGTTACATGAAGCAATTAAAAGTTGATGCTGTTGCAGGTTTTGGTGGTTATGTGGCAGGGCCAGGTGGCTTGGCAGCACGTGCTTTGGGTATTCCTGTGCTGATTCACGAACAAAATGCAGTTGCGGGTTTTACCAACACTCAATTGTCACGTGTGGCAAAAACCGTGTGTCAGGCTTTCCCAAATACCTTTCCAAACAGTAACAAAATTGTCACCACAGGCAACCCTGTTCGTGAAGAAATCACTGCGACCTTAAGCCCTGCATGGCGCTATCAGGAACGTGAAAAAGCAGGCTTGCCAATTCGTATTTTAATTGTGGGTGGTTCACTAGGTGCACAAGCCTTAAATGAATGTGTACCTGAAGCGTTAAAGCAACTAAATGTCGCTTTAGATGTTTATCATCAATGTGGGCAAAACCATGCCGAAGCGACGCAGGCACGTTATGCACACAAGCCTGACCATTTACAGGTTGAGGTACAGCCTTTTATTGAAGATATGGCCAAAGCCTATAGTGATGCCGATTTAATTATTTGTCGTGCGGGCGCACTCACGGTAACCGAGGTCGCGACTGCAGGTGTTGCAGCAGTATTTGTACCATTGCCTAGTGCGGTGGATGATCACCAAACTGCCAATGCCAAGTTTTTAGCCGATCTTGGTGCAGCAAAAATCTGTCCGCAAGCCAGCATGACACCTGAAAGTTTAACAACATTATTAACCCCGTTAATGAATCGTCAATTGTTGTCTGAAATGGCGGTCAAAGCCCGTCAGCAGGCGCAGCCTGATGCAACTCAACACGTGGTTCGTCTTATTCAAGCATTGTTCGAGTAAAATATGTCTCCTTCTACACCCGCTGATCAAGCGAAAAAATTAATCAAAGTGCCTGAAATGCGCCGTATCAAACACATTCATTTTGTGGGTATTGGTGGCGCGGGGATGTGTGGTATTGCCGAAGTCTTGAAAAACCAAGGCTATAAAGTGTCGGGTTCAGACATCAAAGCTTCAAAAACCACAGCGCAATTAGAAGAAAACGGCATCAAGGTTTATATTGGGCATGCGGCAGAGAATATTAAAGGCGCCAATGTGTTGGTGGTGTCTACTGCAATTGACCCAGAAAACCCAGAAATTAAAACAGCAATTGACACCCGTATTCCTGTGGTGCGTCGTGCTGAAATGCTGGGCGAGTTGATGCGTTACCGTCATGGTATTGCAGTCGCGGGTACACATGGTAAAACCACCACTACCAGTTTAATCACCTGTATGTTGGCCGAAGAAAACATGGATCCAACTTACGTGATTGGTGGTTTGCTAAACCGTACTGGGGTCAATGCAGCATTGGGTGCTAGCCGTTATATCGTGGCAGAAGCCGATGAATCTGATGCATCGTTCTTATTCCTAGAGCCAATGGCGGCTGTGGTGACCAATATTGATGCCGACCACATGGACACCTATGGTGGTAGTTTCGATACCTTAAAAGATACCTTTATTCAATTTTTGCACAAACTGCCATTCTACGGTTTGGCTGTGGTGTGTGGTGATGATGCCAATATTCGTGAAATCATGCCGCGTATCGGGCGCCCTGTATTGACCTATGGTTTTAATGAAGACAACGATATTCGTGCCGTTGATGTTGATCAAGACGGTATGCGCACACACTTTACTGTACTGCGTAAAGACCGCGAACCATTACGCGTGACGGTGAATCAACCGGGGCTGCATAACGTATTGAATGCCTTGGCTGCAATTGGAATTGCCACCGATGAAGGCGTTTCTGATGGTGCAATTTGCCGTGCTTTAGAAGGCTTTAGCGGTGTCGGTCGTCGTTTCCAAGTACAAGGTGAGTTTGCGGTAGCAGACGGCAATGTGAAATTGGTAGATGACTACGGACATCACCCGAAAGAAGTGGAAGCCACCATTAAAGCTGCGCGTCAAAGTCATCCTGATCGCCGTTTGGTGATGTTGTTCCAGCCACACCGTTTTAGTCGCACCCGTGACTGTTTTGATGACTTTGTGGAAGTGTTGTCACAAGTCGATCAATTGTTATTGCTCGATGTTTATCCTGCGGGTGAAAAACCAATTGTTGGCGCAGATAGCCGTACTTTGGCACGCAGTATTCGTTTGCGTGGTCAGGTTGAGCCAATTTTGGTCGATCCAAATGACGGCAACCTACCGAATATTGTGAAACAAGTGTTACAGGCCAATGACTTGTTATTGACCCAAGGTGCAGGTAATGTGGGGGCGATTTCAATCGAGCTTGCACAAAACCATTTATATTTAAAATAATCACAACCTGTGATGTTTGAATTTGATCGACCAGTTTAAAGTTTAAGGATATAAACGTGTCAAATGCTTCAAAGTTCGGCAAAGTTGCCGTGTTATTGGGTGGAAAATCTGCTGAGCGTGAGGTTTCTCTAGACAGCGGTCAAGCAGTACTCGAAGCACTGCTACGTTCTGGGGTCAATGCAGAAGCATTTGATCCACAAACACGTAGCGTGACCGAATTGGTCAATTATGATCGTGCCTTTATTGTGTTACACGGGCGCGGTGGTGAAGATGGTCAAATTCAAGGTGTTTTGGAATGGTTGAATATTCCATACACGGGTACGGGCGTGCAAGGTTCAGCCATTGGCATGGACAAAGTGAAGACCAAGCAAATTTGGCAAGGTTCTGACTTGCCAACTGCGCCATATCGTATTGTTAGCAAAGATTCCAATATTGAAGACGTGGTTGCCGAATTGGGTTTACCACTCATCATCAAGCCTGTACATGAAGGTTCAAGTATTGGCATGAGCAAAGTCGAAAAAGTAGAAGACTTTGCCGATGCTGTAGCGAAAGCAACTGCACATGACGCTATTGTTATGGCTGAAAAATGGATTACAGGACGTGAATTTACCATCGTGCTGTTAAATGGTCAGGCTTTACCGATTATTCGTTTAGAACCACCGAAAGATGTGGCGTTCTATGATTATGAAGCCAAATATCAACGTAATGATGTGCAATACGGTATTCCGTGTGGTTTAAGCACTGCCGAAGAGCAACAGTTACAAGCTTTGGCATTACGTGCCTTCCAAGCCGTGGGTGCAAGTGGCTGGGGTCGTATTGATGCCATGCAAGATGAGAACGGCAATTTCTGGCTATTGGAAGTGAATACCGTGCCGGGAATGACCAGCCACTCTTTAGTTCCGAAAGCGGCAAATGCAGTCGGCTATAGTTTTGATGAGCTGTGTGTGGCAATTTTGGCACAAACCCTTACAGGTGAAGCACACTAAATATGGCTCAACTTCCTGCATCCTTGCGCCGTAAACGGGCAGCGATTACCTCGATTCATGACAAACCGCCAACAGCCAAAGAAAAGCTGATTCATTTTGGCGGTTGGGTAATGCTGTGCGTTGCGGTGCTCGTGTTGGCAGTGGGTGCGTACGGGCTATACAAAGTCATGACCGATGCACAAATTGCCAAGCTAGATGTAGTGGGTACACGTTCAGATGCGGAACACCGCCAAGTGATGACGCATGTGAACCCTGTAATGACCAAGAACTATTTCACCTCTGACCTAGAGCAAATCCGCGATACCGCTTTGGAGTTGTCTTGGGTAGATCGAGTGGTGGTTTCACGTGCGTGGCCGAATGCTATTCGTGTGCGGGTTATGCCGCGTCATCCAATTGCACGTTGGGGGACAGGTCGTTTGCTCAGTGACAGCGGTGAAGTCTTTACCGAGGTCACGCCACAAAATAATCAACATTTACCGTTATTACACGGGCCAACGCATCAATCTAAAATGATGATGCGTCGTTATAATGAAATTAACCAATTATTCTTACCCGTCAACGATCGTTTAAAAGAACTATATTTAACAGAACGTATGACGTGGTTTATGCAGTTTGATTCAGGTCTACGTGTTATTGTAGATAAAGATCAAACCATGAGTAAGCTGCAGCGCTTGGGGCATCTTGCACAAAGTGATTTGAAACCTGTATGGTCTAAAATATCCGCCATCGATTTGCGTTATCGCAATGGTTTAGCCATTCAATGGAAAAACTCAATTCCGCCAAAAATTGCAAATGGTCACTTTGTTGTAACGATTGATGACACAAGCATTGCAGAGGGAATAAGAGCAAAGCCATAATATTGGGCTTTAAAAAAATAGAGGCATTAAGCCATAAATTAAACATACTGGTAATGGTAGTGAATAAATGAGTGAAGCTGTTCCCTCGGTTGTTGCGATTGACATTGGGACGCACAAAGTTTCAGTTTTGATTGCTAAGGTCCATGCGCCAGACAATATCCAAGTCATTGGTATGGCCACCGCACGTAATCGAGGCATGAGTAAGGGAAAAATTGTCAGTCTCGATAAAGTGATTACTGCAATTAAAAATGCCGTGCAAGAAGCGGAAGATATGGCGGAATGCCGTGTGCATTCGGCATGGATTTCTATTCCTAGTGCAGAGCTAAAAAGCTTTTATGCTTCAGGTCGCACACCTATTGAAAGTAGTGATCACACCATTACCACCAGTGAAGTGGTACGCGCCTTGGACTTGGCCAAAGCCAGTCACCTCACCTCAGACCATTATTTGGTGAGTGCAGTACCACTCGGTTTCGATTTAGATGATTCGGGTGAATGGGTACAAAACCCAATTCGTATGTCAGCACATAGCATGACGGGGCATTATCAATTGATGATGTTGCCTATTAGCACCATGCAGAATTTAGACCGTGCTTTAAAAGGTGCCAATATTGGTGTCGAAAAAATGGTGGTGTCAAATTTAGCCACTGCAGAAGCCAGTCTGCTTAAAGATGAAAAAGAATACGGTGTGTGTCTGGTAGATATTGGCGCAGGTACGACCAGTATTGCAGTTTATTTAGATGGACGTTTGGCCTTGGCACACACTTTGCAGCGTGGTGGTGAGCATGTCACCCGCGATATTGCAGCGGTGTTACAAACCACAACTGAAGAAGCTGAACGGATTAAGCTATTGTATGGCTGTGTAGATATGAAAGTGGTCAAACCTGATCACATGATTCAGATTCAGGGCATTGATGGGCCGCAAACCATTAGCCGTATTGAACTGGCGGAAATTATTATTGCGCGTTATGAAGAAATTTTTGCACAAATTCGTCAGGAACTCGAAAAGAGCGGTGCCATTCATGGTTTATATCATGGTGTGGTTTTGGCGGGTGATGCCTCACAAATTGAAGGCATGATCAGCTTGGTACGTCGTATGTTGGGTGTTTCGGCACACTTGGGGAATCATCCTTCACAAGTTTATGCCGATGAACCGCATCAGGCCGCCTTACGCCGTTCACAATATGCAACAGCTTCAGGCTTATTGCTTTATAGTCAAAACTATACTCAAGACACGATTGTAGAACATGAAGACCCTGAAACCTTATCGGTTTGGGGGCGTGTCGGACGGGCATGGTCTGGCTTGAACGAAAAGTTAAAATCTATTTTTTAGTTGAGTTTTTTGGGAATATTGTTAGGAAGTTGTACGGATCATCACTGGTACTTGACAAGCCAGAAGTTGAACAGCATTCTTAAAAATAATTTTTATGAAGATCAAGGCAGTATACGGGCTTAAGTGACTGCCAATAACGTATTAGGAAATCTAAAGGTCATGGCCTCATTTGAATTTATAGATGATCAAACCGATAGCAACGGTCAAGCCCGTTTCACTGTGTTTGGTGTGGGTGGTGCAGGTGGTAACGCTGTGCAGCACATGCTTGAGTCGGATATTCAGGGTGTAAAATTTGTTTGTGCCAATACGGACAAACAAGCATTGGATCGCATGAATTCGCAATTCAAAATCCAGCTAGGTGAGCAAAGCACACGTGGTTTAGGCGCGGGCGGTGATCCTCAAGTGGGTCAAACTGCAGCGGAAGAAAGCCGCGAGCTGATCTGTCAGCAACTTGAAGGCACAGACATGGTGTTCGTGACTGCAGGGATGGGCGGTGGTACAGGTACAGGTGCTGCGCCAGTTGTGGCTGAAATTGCCAAAGAAATGGGCATTTTGACTGTTGGTGTGGTGACTACGCCATTTAACTTTGAGGGTAAGCGTCGCTTACTTTCTGCGGAAAAAGGGATTGCGGCATTAGAACAGCATGTAGACTCTTTAATCATTATTCCAAACCAGCGTTTAATGAAAGTTTACCGCGACATTTCAATGAAAGATGCGTATAAAAAAGCCGATGACGTTTTGTTGAACGGTGTACGCAGTATTTTTGATTTGGTGGTACGTCCAGGTCACATCAACCTAGACTTTGCTGACTTGAAAACTGCGATGAGTACGCGCGGTTATGCGATGATGGGTGTTGGTTCAGGTCGTGGTGAAAACCGTGCGCGTCAAGCGGCTGAACAAGCGATTCGTAGCCCATTGCTCGATAGCGTAACCATTGCCAATGCCAAAGGCTTGTTGATTAACGTAACGGGTGGTGATGATGTGACCTTCGGTGAAATCGAAGAGATCATGGACGTGATTCATCAACTTTCAGATACCGAACAAACCCAAGTATTCTACGGTACGGTATTTGATCCTGAAGCGCGTGACGAAATTAGCGTGACTGTTATTGCTACTGGTTTAGCGCGTAACACAGGCGATACACCAGAGCCTGCAAAACGCACCGTGACACAAACCACTTCTGCAGCACCAACAGCGGCAGTAGAAGAAGATGATGTGCCTGCAATTCAGCGTCAGCAGGCAGAAACTGCGCCTGCAATTAGTGCGACAACAACATCAGGCTCTGCGCGTCCAACGCCAATGAGTATTCAAGACTATTTGAAAAATCAGCAGCGTAAATAAGCCAAGATCCTCAATTTCATTGTGTGATCGGGAAAAGGCAGTTTTAAACTGCCTTTTTTGTTTTTTATCAATGGCTAAATATGCTAACGTATAGCGGTTTTAAAATTTAGATGAATTGAGAACATGCTGAAACAACGTACCCTACAACGTGTCGTCAAGGCGAGCGGTATTGGTCTGCACAGTGGTCAAAAAGTATTGATCAACTTTGTGCCGCATCATGCCGATGGGGGAATTGTGTTTCGTCGTATCGATTTAAATCCGCCTGTCGATATTCCAGCCGATGCCATGCTGATTCAAGAAGCATTTATGTGCTCGAATTTGGTTCAGGATAATGCCAAAGTTGGCACTATTGAGCATGTTATGAGTGCAATTGCAGGGTTGGGCATTGATAACTTGATTATTGAAGTGTCTGCCTCTGAAGTGCCCATTATGGACGGCAGTGCAGGGCCTTTTATTTATTTGTTGATGCAGGGTGGTTTAAAAGAACAGGATGCTGCGAAAAAGTTCATCAAAATTTTAAAACCTGTAGAAGCTTTAATTGACGATAAACGTGCGGTGTTCAGTCCGCATGAAGGTTTTCAGCTCAATTTCACCATCGACTTTGATCATCCTGCCTTTAAAAAAGAATATCAGTCTGCCACCATCGATTTTTCTACAGAAACCTTTGTCTATGAAGTCAGTGGCGCACGTACTTTTGGCTTTATGAAAGATTTGGACTATTTAAAAGCCAATAATTTGGCTTTGGGTGCGAGTTTAGATAATGCCATTGGGGTAGATGATACAGGCGTGGTCAATGAAGAAGGTTTGCGCTTCTCGGACGAGTTTGTACGGCATAAAATTTTAGATGCTGTGGGGGATTTGTACTTGCTTGGACATCAAATTATTGCCAAGTTTGATGGTTATAAATCAGGACATGCCTTAAATAATCAGTTATTACGCAATGTTCAGAGCGATCCAAGCAGTTATGAAATTGTAACATTTGATGACATAAATTCTTGCCCGATCACTTTTGTGCATGTGACATAAGTCATTGTCTTTTCTTACTACGTTATAATGTAACAACAATAATATGTGAATTTCATCACAAATTTGAGCACGAGTTTTTGGTGTTTTCTGCAAACAATTATTTTTTATTGCTTGCCAAACGTAACAAAGCTTGGCTAAGCTTAGGGTCGCTCACAAAGTCAGCAGCACCTCGTAACATATCTTGAGTTTCTGGACTAAGTGTTCTTAAAGGCTTTTCGCTTTTTGGGGGCGTTTGAGATTCAACTCTTAAACGAACTTGAATTTTTTGTATATCTTTCAGTTCATGCAGTTGTGACAGTTGAGTAATGTATTGCTTTTGCAAATAAGCAAGTTGACTGACCATCGCTTGATTCGTTCCAGTAATGGTTAAGACACCTTGTTGATAACAAACCACCTGCCATTGCTCTGGTTGTGGCAGTAAAGGTTGAATAAGTTTGCCAAGTTTCTGCCATGCAGCAACTTGGGTTGAGAGAAACGTTAGGTTTCCTGTTTTTATGTGTTTTCTTGTTTGTTGAAAGAGATTCACAGGTTCGGACATACATCATTCCTTCATGTTTATGCCCTAATCTTATGCGCTCCTTTCAGTAGATATCAAGGAAGAGATCACAAGGAACTTCAAGTAAGAACAGTTAAGAGGTTTTTTTATGCATTCGCGCCGTATTTTATTAGCGTTTTCACTGGCAGCTTCGGCAGCATCTGTCGCATTTGCTGATTTAGTTGAGTTAGATTCTCAAAATTCATCGACTGATCGTATTGAGCAATTAACCCGCACCTTGTCACAAGGTTCTTATACAGAAACACAAGACATTGATGTTCCTGCACAAACGCAGATGACCGTTAAGCTTCGTGAAAAGACTACAGAATTAAACAATGCGTCTTTAGCAAAAAAATACGGTACCAATACCAGCACCCGTTTTGCTTCTTCAAATCCTTATGCTTGGTTAGTGTCACATCCATTACCAAATGCACGTATTAGCTCGAACTATGGCGGTCGTGTCATGAGTGGTCGTGCTGAAAACCATTCTGGCTTAGACCTTGCTGCACCAAGCGGTACTCCAATTTATGCGACTGGCCCAGGTATTGTGACCAAGTCAGGCTGGGGCACAGGTTATGGTCAATATGTAGAAATTAACCACGGTAATGGTTATATCACGCGCTACGCACACGCTTCACGTTTAATTGCACGTGTGGGTGACCGTGTAGATGCAGGCGAACATATTGCCAACGTGGGTTGTACAGGTCGTTGTACAGGTCCTCACTTACATTATGAAGTAGTGAAAGATGGTCAACGTAAGAACCCTTCTACCTATTTAGCAATGTTGCCGTAATGTTTTGGCTAGAAATTCATGCTCTAGCCACACTCACTGTAAACTACACGCGAACTACAAATTAAAACATGAAATTAAAGCGGCAAAGGTCGCTTTTCTTTATACTCACGTTTTAGCTTTTAGCAAAATCTAGTGAGACATTTCAGACATCAACTTATCACCTAAAAAAATAATAACACGCAGTATCTGCTTTATTGTATAAAAAACCGCCTAAATTGGCGGTTTTTTGTTATTTGCTGTAAGAATGTGTCAATCACTATTTATTTTCTAAATAGTATGCAGGATATGCATTTAAGATTAGCCATATCTACTAAAGTCTAAATTATGATACATATAAAGCATACGATTAGGCTTAGGAATAGTGAATTATGGCGTTTTACGGTGATACGGACTCACAAGAAACCCAAGAATGGCAAGACGCCTTTGATGCTGTGTTACAACATATGGGTACTGAACGGGCAGCATTTTTACTCGAAAAACTGTACCAACGTGCAATTGCAAAGCATGTACCCATTCAGCGATTAAATACTCCTTACCTCAATACCATTTCAGTGGAAGAACAACCTGCCATGCCGGGCGATCAGGATATGGAGCGTCGTATTCGCGCCCTGATTCGCTGGAATGCGTTGGCAATGGTATTGCGTGCCAATAAAACAGGTGATGATTTAGGTGGTCACCTTGCAAGTTTCGCATCTTCAGCCACATTATATGATGTTGGTTTTAACCATTTCTTCCGTGCCAATAGTGATCATTTTGGCGGTGATATGATCTACTACCAAGGTCACTGTGCACCCGGTATTTATGCCCGTTCATTTTTAGAAGGGCGTTTAACCGAAGATCAATTAAATAATTTCCGCCGTGAAGTGGGCGGTAACGGTTTACCTAGCTATCCACATCCTTATTTAATGCCTGACTATTGGCAGTTCCCAACGGTGTCGATGGGTCTGGGTCCAATCATGTCAATTTATCAGGCACATATTCAAAAATACTTAATGAACCGCGGTTTAATTAAAGAAGAAGACCGTAAAGTCTGGGCATATCTAGGCGATGGTGAAATGGATGAGCCAGAAAGTTTGGGTGCAATTTCACTGGCAGGTCGTGAAAAGCTAGATAACCTGATTTGGGTGGTGAACTGTAACTTACAGCGTTTAGATGGCCCTGTACGCGGTAACGGTAAAATCATTCAAGAACTTGAGTCGTTATTCCGTGGCGCAGGTTGGCGCGTGATTAAAGTGGTCTGGGGGCGTCATTGGGATGCTTTATTAGACAAAGACGACACAGGTGCATTAAGAGCCATTATGGAAGAAGCGGTGGATGGTGATTATCAGCGCTTGCAAGTGAAAGGTGGTGCATACGCTCGTGAGAAATTCTTTGGTAAATATCCTGAAGCCAAAGAATTGGTCAAAGATTTAAGCGATGAAGATATTGATAACCTGAACCGTGGTGGTCACGATCCGTACAAAGTATTTGCGGCGTATGCTGAAGCATGTAAGGCCAAAGGTCAGCCAACGGTCATTTTAGCCAAAACTGTCAAAGGTTATGGTTTGTCTGATGAAATTGAGGCGGTGAACAAAACCCACCAAATCAAAAAAATGCAGTTGGATTCTTTAAAATATGTACGTGACCGCTTCAACTTGCCATTTAGCGATGAGCAACTTGAAGAAGTGCCGTTCTATCGTCCAAGTGAAAATTCGCCTGAATTGAAATATATGAAAGCGCGTCGCGAAGCGTTGGGTGGTTATTTGCCTGCGCGTCGTAAAGACAGCGAAGCTTTACAAATTCCTGAATTATCAGTTTTCGATTCAGTCTTGGCAGGTTCAGGTGGCAAAGAACAATCGACCACTATGGTGATGGTGCGTTTGATTTCTGCCCTGCTCAAAGAAAAAGCCATTAAAGACCGTGTGGTACCCATTGTACCCGATGAAGCACGTACTTTCGGTTTAGAAGGCATGTTCCGTCAACTGGGTATTTATGCCGCACATGGGCAAAAATACACCCCTGAAGACCAAGAACAATTGATGCATTATCGTGAAGCCAAAGACGGTCACATGCTGCAAGAAGGCATTAACGAAGCAGGTGCAATGAGTGCTTGGGCAGCTTTGGGTACCAGTTATTCGACCAATAACTTACCAATGATCCCAATGTATATGTATTACTCCATGTTTGGTTTCCAACGTATTGGGGATATTGCATGGGCGGCAGGTGATGCACAGGCGCAAGGTTTCTTGTTGGGTGCCACTGCAGGACGTACCACACTCAATGGTGAAGGCTTGCAACACCAAGATGGTCACTCGCATATTTTAGCCAATACTATTCCAAACTGTGTGTCCTATGACCCATGCTTTGGTTATGAGCTTGCCGTGATTGTGCATGATGGTTTGCAACGCATGTATGTCAATCAGGAGCGCGTGTTCTATTACCTCACCGTAATGAATGAAAACTACGAGCATCCTGAAATGCCACAAGGTGTGGAAGAAGGCATTAAGCGCGGCATGTATTTACTGCAGGAAGATGAAAAAGCCACGGTTCAATTGCTAGGTTCAGGTGTGATTTTGCGTGAAGTCATCAAAGCGGCGAAAATCTTGCGTGAAGAGTATCAAATCCACTCGAATGTCTACAGTGTGACCAGTTTTAATGAATTGGCGCGTGATGGTATGGCGTGTGAAGAATACAACCGTTTGCATCCATTGGCTGAAGAAAGCAAAGAGCCGTGGATCTCACAACAGTTACGTGGCAAAGATGGCATTGTCGTGTCTGCTACCGATCACATGCGCGCCTATAGCGAGCAAATTCGCGGTTACTTGCCAGACAATCGTCCATTTGTTGCCTTAGGTACCGATGGTTATGGTCGTTCCGATACCCGCGGTAACTTGCGTAGCTACTTTGGGGTCGATGCAGCACATATTGTGGTAGCCACCTTGAAAAAACTGGCTGATGAAGGCGAAGTCGATGCGCGTTTGGTCAAAGATGCAATCTCGACATTTGAGTTAGATACAGATCGTCCTGTCGCGTGGGCACCGCAAGCGGTTCCTGAAGTACAAGCGGTTGCTGACTACAAAGAGGAGCACTGATCATGCAAATTCAAACGCCTGATATTGGTGTCGATAAAGCCACAGTTGCAGATATTCTTGTGAAAGTTGGCGACACGATTGCAGTTGATGACAGCATTGTCCTGTTGGAATCAGACAAAGCTTCTGTTGAAGTACCCAGCACCGCTGCAGGGGTAGTGAAAAGTATTTTGGTACAACAAGGCGATGAAGTGACTGAAGGTGCGGTGCTAATTGAGCTAGAAACTGAAGCTCAAACCGCAGCTGCTACAGAAGTTGCTGCACCGCAAGCCGAAGTGGACGCTGCACCGAAGCAAGATGCTGAACCAGTGGTCGCTGCAGCGCCAAGCTCGGCGACATCAACCACAGCACAAGAAGTAGATGTACAAGTACCTGACATTGGCGTGGAAAAAGCCGTTGTTGGGGAAATTTTAGTACAAGTGGGCGATGCGATTGATGTTGATCAAAGTATTATTGTGGTGGAGTCGGACAAAGCCACGGTAGAAGTGCCGAGTACGGTATCGGGTACAGTTACCGCGATCCAAATCACTACGGGTGATACGGTAAAAGAAGGTGTGGTGATTCTGAAAGTGAAAACTGCCGCTGCTGCCGCAGTTGCACAGGTGGAAACACCTCAAGCGACACCAGTAGAAGCGGCTGCTGTACCAGTGAACGCAGCAACTGCATCTGCACCACAAACTGCAGCATCAGCTCAGGTTGAAGTCGCAGTGCCTGATTTAGGGGTCGATAAAGCCACAGTGGCAGAAATTTTGGTACAAGTAGGCGATACAGTCGCCGCTGACCAAAGTTTGATTGTGGTGGAATCAGACAAAGCCACGGTTGAGGTGCCAAGTACTACCGCAGGTGTGATTCAAGCCATCCACGTGGAATTAGGACAAAGTGTTGCGCAGGGCAATGCCTTAGTGACGATAGTAACTGCAGGCGCAGCTGCACCAGCAGCAGTTGCGGCAGCGCAAGTTGCCTCTGCACCAAGTGCATCGCCAGCAGTCAGTGCTGCATCTACAGCACAAACCACAACGGTTGCAGCAAGTGCACATACGAATGTAGACAAATTGAGCAAGGCGCAAAATGAAGCCAATGCAAAAGTGTATGCAGGCCCTGCTGTGCGTAAACTGGCGCGTGAGTTAGGTGTTGTTTTAGCCGATGTAAACGCCACTGGCCCGCATGCGCGTGTACTCAAAGAAGACTTGAAGGCTTATGTTAAAGCGCGTCTTACTGCGCCGCAGACTGCTCCTGTCGCTGCTACAACACAGCAAGTTACAGGTTTGCCAAAGTTGCCTGATTTTAGTGCATTTGGTGGCGTGGAAGAAAAAGGTTTGACGCGCTTACAACAAGTGTCAATTCCGCAATTGTCCCTGAACAATTACATTCCACAAGTCACGCAATTTGATTTGGCCGATATTACTGAGCTAGAAGCGTGGCGCGGTGAATTGAAAGCCAACTTCAAAAAAGAAGGTGTTAGCTTGACCATTTTGGCGTTCATTGCCAAAGCTGTAGCGCATTTGCTGAAAGATGAACCGTATTTCGCTGCGCATTTGGCAGATGATCAAAAGTCTGTGCTGCTGCGTAAAGAAATCCACATGGGCATTGCCGTGGCAACCCCTGATGGTTTAACCGTGCCTGTGCTACGCAATCCAGATCAGAAATCGATTAAACAAATTGCGATCGAACTGGGCGAGTTGAGCCAAAAAGCGCGTGATAAAAAGTTGTCGCCTAAAGATTTACAAGGTGCAAACTTTACTATCACCAGTTTAGGTTCGATTGGTGGTACGGCATTTACGCCGTTAGTGAACTGGCCACAGGTTGCGATTTTGGGTATTTCACCAGCGACCATGCAGCCTGTCTGGAATGGTGAAGGTTTTGATCCGCGCTTGATGTTGCCGTTGTCATTGTCGTATGACCATCGGGTGATTAATGGCGCAGATGCAGCACGTTTTACCCATAAACTGACGCAATTGTTGGCAGATATTCGTAGCTTGCTGCTCTAAACTCAGAAAAGCTTTATAAAACCCTGCTGCGGCAGGGTTTTTTGTCACTGCCGTTACTCGGCTAAATTTGCTTAACTGCAGTATTCCGTTTAGAATAGCTTTACTTCATTGGGGAGTAGCCGCTTTTTACTAATTTCTGTTCAAACTGAATGCAGTAAAAAGGTGATGGTCAACATATTTGTTCCACAGAACATGGTCATCATAGCAAAGAACCAAGTCTGCTTTTTCAAGCTTTCTTTTGTTGGCAAGACCTTTGATTTATCACTCTGCAGATTTTGGCTAGCAGGAGGGATAGGTCATTGGTATGTGTGCTAGCCAGAGAAAAACATCATGTATGAATTCCTCATCTCGACTGCCATTGTCGCCTTAGCCGAAATGGGTGATAAAACCCAATTACTGGCTTTATTACTCGCGGCACGTTTTCGTAAACCTGCTCCAATCTTGGTTGCTATTTTACTGGCAACACTCATTAACCACGGACTTTCTGCAGTTTTGGGGCAGTGGATTACCACGGTACTTAGCCCAGAAATTTTATTGTGGATTTTGTCTTTAGGTTTTATTGGCATGGCGATTTGGATGCTTATTCCAGACCAGCTAGATGATGAAACTGAAAGCATCAACAAGTGGCAAAAATACGGTGTATTTGGCGCGACCTTTGTATTGTTCTTTTTGGCAGAAATTGGCGATAAAACTCAAATTGCCACAGTGGCTTTAGCCGCACGTTATGACAGCGTGTTTTGGGTCATGCTTGGAACCACTTTGGGGATGATGCTGGCCAATGCACCTGCGGTATTTATTGGCAATAAATTAGCGACCCGATTGCCAATTGCTTTAATTCATAAAATTGGTGCACTGATTTTCCTAATTATTGGTGTGTCGACTTTGGCGCAACATTATTTATTCTAAATTATTCATTAAAATGCATAAATCCTGAGCAAACTGCTCGGGATTTATTTATGTGAATGGTACTGCAATTCACTGATATTTCAGATAATCTGAGCCATTTTATTTATTGTAACTTTCCATAAATAGCTATATGTTATTCAATGATAGAAAATCTATTTTTAAAATGAAAAAATTGGGGATTGGTTATGGCATTTGACCGTACAACATCGCAGGTCTTATTTGATAATGGGACACATAAATGTATTAGTTTTACCAGTTTGGTCAAAGGTGAAGGTGTTCAGGCCAACCAATTTCTGATCATTGATAATAACCGTGCCGCAGTGCTAGACCCGGGTGGCGACCTGACCTATGTACCACTGACCATGGAATTAAACAAATATACCCGTTTGACCAATCTTGACTATGTCATGGCATCGCACCAAGACCCAGACATCATCACTTCAATGCCACGTTGGTTGGTCTATACCGAAGCAAAAATCGTAGCATCAAAATTGTGGGCGCGTTTCTTGCCGCACTTAAGCTCATCTTTTATGAGTGATCGTATGAAAGGCAACTGGCTAGATCGTTTGGTGGAACTGCCAGATGAAGGTCAGGCAATTCCTTTGGGCGAGTCTAAAATTATTGCTGTGCCTGCGCACTTCTTGCACTCTGTTGGTAATTTCCAGTTTTATGATCCTATCGCCAAAATTTTATTTTCTGGTGATATGGGTGCGTCAATGGTGGAAGATGCTTCAATTCCATTGACTGATTTTGCTGCGCATATTCCTGCGATGAAAGGCTTCCATCAGCGCTATATGTGTTCCAATAAAGTGATTCGCCTCTGGGTGAATATGGTACGCACCATGGACGTTGAAATGATTGTGCCGCAACACGGTACGCCATTTGTGGGCAAAGAACAGGTGAATCAATTCTTAGACTGGATTGAAACACTGGAATGTGGCGTCGATTTGATGGACGAACACGTTTTTAGCTGCCCTGAATAAGCGACAAAAAAAGCTGAAAAAACTGTAAAAAAAACTTGAGTGCAAAAACAACTTTTTTTAAGATTTTCGCCCAAAAACGATTTTTTTGATGACGAGAACTTAACGAATGTTGTCTCAAGTACCTACAGCAGATGCCTGCTTAAGCTGCGGCGCGTGTTGCGCTTATTTCCGTGTTTCATTTTATTGGGCTGAAGGCATGAATATGCCTGAGCACTACACGGAACCAGTAACAGCAGTCTATTCATGCATGTGTGGTACCAATCAGAGTCAGCCGCGTTGTGTCGCTTTAGAAGGTGAAGTTGGACAGCAAGTGAGCTGCGGGATTTATGAATTACGCAGCAGCTCTTGTAAAGAAGTGCAAATTGCCGATGATCAATGCAATAAAGCACGTCGTGCGCATAACATGATTCCATTTGTGCAAGTCGATCCAGCCATTTCTGTGAATGATGATGACTTCGATCAAGTGGTTTAATGGTGCTTTAAGTTGTTGATCGCAATCCAGATTGAAAAAGCAAAGCTGCGGCTTTGCTTTTTTTTACGGCTAATTTTGGATAAATAGCCAATCATGGTTCACATTGAAGCGGCTTTATCTGCCTGAAAAATGAAACATCGCAAGTTTTAAACCTGCACGGCTAAAAAGCAAACTAAGGATGAAAACTTCAATTTTTAGATGAAAATTACCGATTTTTTCATGTCGCATCCCCCAGAAGGGCAGAATAAAAAATATTTCTTAGAGAACAAATGAAATTTGTGCCCAGATTTGTTTATAATGGCTCACGGAAATTACCAGTGAGACTGTTATGCTGACCATCGTTCAAGAAGCGTTAACCTTCGATGATGTCTTATTACTCCCTGCCTATTCTACTGTTCTCCCAAAAGATGTCTCCTTAAAGACACGTTTTACGCGCGGCATTGACCTGAATATTCCTTTGGTTTCAGCAGCAATGGATACGGTGACTGAATCTCGTATGGCAATTGCGATGGCGCAAAACGGTGGTATTGGTATTTTGCATAAAAACATGGACATCGTTGCGCAAGCAGCCGAAGTGCGCCGTGTGAAAAAATTTGAAGCGGGTATGGTGAAAGACCCGATTACCGTAACGCCAGAAACTACAGTACGTGAATTGATTGCGCTGACTCAAGCCAATAATATTAGTGGTGTACCTGTGGTAAAAGATGGCAAAGTTGTCGGTATTGTGACAGGACGTGATACACGTTTTGAAACCAACCTTGAACAACCTGTCAGCAATATCATGACAGGTCAAGATCGTTTAGTGACAGTACGCGAAGACGAATCTAAAGAAAACATTCAAGCTTTATTGCAACAGCATCGTATTGAAAAAGTCTTGGTGGTGAATGACCAGCAGGAATTAAAAGGCTTAATTACGGTCACTGATTTCCGTAAAGCAGAATTGTATCCAAACAGCTGTAAAGATGACTTAGGTCGTTTACGTGTGGGTGCTGCAGTGGGTACAGGCGCAGAAACACCAAGCCGTGTAGAAGCATTGGTTGAAGCAGGTGTCGATGCGATTGTGGTTGATACAGCACACGGTCACTCTGCAGGTGTAATTGAGCGTGTACGTTGGGTAAAAGCCAACTATCCACAAGTTCAAGTGATTGGCGGTAACATTGCAACTGGCGATGCTGCTTTGGCATTGTTAGATGCAGGTGCAGATGCAGTGAAAGTGGGGATTGGCCCGGGTTCAATCTGTACCACACGTATTGTGGCAGGTATTGGTATGCCGCAAATCTCTGCAATTGACGCTGTTGCCAATGCATTGAAAGAACAGATTCCATTAATTGCCGATGGTGGTATTCGCTTCTCTGGTGATATGGCCAAAGCAATTGGTGCAGGTGCAAGTACCATTATGGTCGGTTCATTGCTTGCAGGTACTGAAGAAGCACCGGGCGAAGTTGAATTCTTCCAAGGTCGTTACTACAAAGCATACCGTGGTATGGGTTCATTGGGTGCAATGGCAGGTGCAACAGGTTCTGCAGACCGTTATTTCCAAGACTCGAAAGCAGGTGCAGAAAAACTTGTACCAGAAGGTATTGAAGGTCGTGTACCGTACAAAGGCCCAATGGGCAACATCGTGCATCAAATGATGGGTGGTTTACGTTCATCTATGGGTTATACAGGTTCTTCAACTATTGAAGATCTACGCCAAAATGCTAAATTCGTGAAAATTACTGCAGCAGGTATGCAGGAATCTCACGTGCATGATGTGACGATTACTAAAGAAGCGCCGAACTATCGCGTTGGTTAATATGAACTATCGCGTTGGTTGATATTTAGTAGCATTTTCAAATAAAAGCCGTCATCAATGTGACGGCTTTTTCATTTTTGGTGTAAAGTAACTCGCAGTAAAAAAGTGATGATAAAGATCACCCCTAAGAAGTGAGAACAATATGAGTTATTTTGGTACAGACGGCATTCGAGGGAAGTTTGGAGAGTTACCAATTACACCTGATTTTGCATTAAAACTAGGTTTTGCAGCAGGTAAAGTTTTAAAAAAACACACCAAAAAAAATAAACCTATTGTGGTATTAGGTAAAGATACACGTCTTTCAGGCTATATTTTAGAAGCAGCATTACAAGCGGGTTTAAATGCCGCAGGTGTCTATGTGCATTTGCTCGGCCCATTGCCGACGCCCGCTATTGCGCACTTAACCCGCGCTTTGCATGCCAGTTTAGGCATTGTGATTTCAGCATCGCATAATCCGTATTTTGATAACGGGATTAAATTTTTCTCGGGCGAAGGGAAAAAGCTGCCAGATGCCTTGCAAGAAGAAATTAACCAAGAATTGCAGCAAGAATTAAAAATTGATGATACGGCCAACTTGGGTAAAAGCGTTCGTGTTAAAGATGCCAATGGGCGTTACATCGAGTTTTGTAAATCGACCTTTCCATATCATTTAGATTTAAATGACCTCACCATTGTGGTCGATTGCGCCAATGGTGCTGCCTACAATGTTGGCCCTGCGGTATTCCGTGAATTAGGTGCGAAAGTGATTGCCATTCACAATGAGCCAAATGGTTTAAACATCAACGAAAATTGCGGCTCAACCCATCCTGAAAGTTTGCAAAAAGCAGTGCTTGAGCATCAGGCGGACTTGGGTGTTGCATTTGATGGTGATGCAGACCGTGTGATTTTGGTGGATAGTCAAGGCAAGCAAATTGATGGTGACCACATTTTATATATTCTTGCCACACAAGGCTCGAAAAAACCTGCAGGTATTGTTGGGACGTTAATGAGCAATATGGCGCTGGAATTGGCGTTAGAAAAAGCCCAAGTACCATTACTCCGTGCCAATGTCGGTGACCGTTACGTGCTACAAGGTCTGGAAGAAAATGGCTGGGTTATTGGTGGTGAGCCATCGGGGCATATTTTGACTTTGGACAAGAGCACCACAGGTGATGCAATTATTGCTGCCTTGCAAGTGTTAACGGTGATGGTCGAACAAAATAAAGCCCTACATGAATTGGTGGCAGATTTTAAACTGTTGCCAAATGTGCTGGAAAACGTGCGCTTAGCAAATATGTTTGATCCGTATACCGTTCCTGCCTTGGTGGAAGAGTTTGACCGTGCTACGGAACAGCTGAAAGGTCGTGGACGCTTATTGATTCGTAAATCGGGCACTGAACCTGTGATTCGTGTCATGGTGGAAGGTGATGATTTGGCTGAAGTGAAGGCAATGGCGAAAGATTTAGCAGATGCTGTACGTCGTCATGCCGTCTAAAAGGGGGGTAAATCGTGAGTGATTTAATTAAAGATTTAAGTGAGCTGCGTTTAAGTTACCAAAAAGGTGAATTGCTAGAAGCACAGGTCAGTGCCAATCCGCATATTCAGTTTTTGAATTGGTTTAACCATGCCTTAGAAGCCAAGCTGCATGAACCGTATGCGATGTCATTGGCGACTGCCAATGCGCAAGGTCGTCCGCATGTGCGTACTGTGTTGCTGCGTGGAGCCACCGAAGCAGGCTATGACTTTTATACCAATTATGACAGTCAAAAAGGGTTGGATTTAGCGGCCAATCCTTATGCTGAATTGTTATTTTACTGGCCTGAACTGGAACGTCAGATTCGTGTCAGCGGTTATGTCGAAAAAATTGATGAGCAAGAATCGACAGCGTATTATCACAAACGCCCACGTGACAACCAAATCGCTGCGCATATTAGCACTCCGCAAAGTGGTGTGATTGCCAGCCGTGAAGAACTACAGGCGCGTTTCCAAGACTTGCATGCCCAAGTGGGCGATCAATCTGAATTGCAAAAACCTATATTTTGGGGCGGTTACCGCTTGCAGCCTGATTATTACGAATTTTGGCAAGGCCGTCCGAACCGTTTGCATGACCGCTTAGCTTATGAAAAAATTGAAGGTGAGTGGAAACTACAACGCTTGATGCCTTAAATCACTGGAAATTATGTCAAAAATTCTAATAAAGCAAAGACCTTTACTTACACGCCCTGAAAACTTTCAGGGCGTCTCTACATTTGTTGCCCAAATTTTAGCGCGCCGTGGCGTTGCGTCTGAGCAGGAGCTGGAACTTAAACTGAAGCACTTGCTTGCTCCAAGCATGAAAGGTCTACCAGAAGCAATTCAGCTGATGGATCAGGCGATTGATCAGCAGAAAAAAATTGTAATTGTGGGCGATTACGATGCCGATGGCGCGACCAGTACCACACTCATGATTTTGGCATTGCGCGAAATGGGCGCACACGTGCAGTATTTAGTACCTGACCGTTTTAAATATGGTTATGGCTTAACCCCCGCCATTGCCGATTTGGCTTTTGAGCGTTATGCGCCTGATGTATTAATTACGGTAGATAACGGGATTTCCAGTCATGCGGGCGTGGATCGTGCGCAAGCTTTGGGGATGCAGGTCATCATCACCGATCACCACCTCACTACAAAAGCCACTCCAAATGCAGAGGCTGTGGTGAATCCGAATCAATTGGGTTGTGATTTCCCAAGTAAAGCCTTGGCAGGTGTGGGCGTGGCATTTTATGTGTTGGCCAACTTATCCAGTCAGCGTAAAAAACAGGGTAAATCTGCTGCAAATTTAACGCAATATTTAGATTTGGTGGCTTTGGGCACCTATGCCGATGTCGCTAGTCTGGATTATAACAACCGTATTTTGGTGGATGCAGGCTTGAAACGGATACAGCAGAATTTATGTCGTCCTGGGATTAGCGCATTGCTGGATTTGGCAGGACGTGAACCCGCACAGCTCAAAGCGCAGGATTTGGGTTTTGTCTTGGGGCCACGTATCAATGCTGCAGGGCGCATGGAAACCATGGACATTGGAATCGAGTGTTTACTGGCAGCGGATATGCAAAGTGCTTATGCTTTGGCGCGTCAGTTAAATGCTTTGAATCAGGAACGCCGTCAGGTTGAAGGGCAAATTAAACAGGATGCGCTGGCAGAGTTGGAAAAGCTGCAGTTAGATCAAAGCGATTTACCGCATGCCTTGATCATGTTTGAAGAACATTGGCACCAAGGTGTAATTGGAATTGTTGCAGGACGCTTAAAGGAACAGTTTCATCGCCCTGCGATTGTATTTGCTGCCGATGAAGATGGTGAGCATATTAAAGGCTCTGCCCGTTCAATTGAGGGGATTCACATACGTGACACCATTGAATTGGTTGCAGAGCAATATCCACATTTGGTGAGTCATTTTGGTGGACATGCGGCTGCGGCAGGTTTGACCATAAAAAAGGTGCACTTTGCAGAATTTAAACAGGTCTTTGAACAGATCATTGCGCAAATGGATGCAGATTTATTTCATGCCGTGCTGTGGACAGATGGTGAATTGCCGCAAGAAGCTTTTGTTTTACACACGGTAGATTTATTGCAGCATTTAGCACCGTGGGGACAAAAGTTTCCGCAGCCTGTGTTTGAGGGACGGTTTAAAGTGGTTGATTTTAGATGGTTGAAGGACAGTCATTTAAAATTGCGTTTGGCATTGGACAATGGGCAAGTGGTTGATGCGATTGCGTTTGGTGCTAAAGATAAATTTGAATTTAACCCGATGCGGGATGATGTGCGTTTGGTTTATGAGTTAGAGCGCAATGTGTTTAATGGCAATGTGAGTTTGCAGTTGCAGATTGTGCATTTGGAGCAGTAATCCAAATAAAAAAATCCGCTCAAATTTGAGCGGATTTTTTTGCTTTTAATGTAAGGGATTAGAAGCGATAAGCAGCACGAAGACCGAAGACATTTGCATTTTCTTCAAAGTCAATAGAGCCTTCTAGGCTGACTTGTTGATTGAAGAATTTTTTAGCACGAATTTGGAAGGTATCATCTTCACCGTCATCGGTATAACCGAGGCCAATGCTAAATGTTTTGTCGAGATATAGATCAGTACCTAGGGTGAAAATTTCATCATCAGCAAAAATAACGCCACCTTCAAAGTTCATGTCGTATGCACCGACTTGAGTAACATATTTAGCGCGTAATGTTGCATCAGAATCATCAGTATTATCGTTATCAAAACCAGCAATACCCGCTGCAATGAGTAAACCTGAAACTGGAAGGTAACCTAACTCAGCTGTATAACTTGTAGTGTCAAAATCCTCAGAACCATCTTTTTCAATTGTTGATTGACCAATGCTAGCACTTACATAGAAGTCTGTATTTGGAACAAAATATTCAACACCGATACCAAAAGTTGTGCTTTCGGCTACATCAAAATCCATATAACTAATAGCGGCACTAACGTTGCTCGCACGATTTAAAAACGCAGCTTCATTTAATGGTGAGTTCTTCACTTGAACTGGATTAAAGTAAAAAGTTCCATCAAGCGCAAAACCTGTAGACGTATCTGCGTGATCAGGATCAATGACGAAAAGTGATCCACCAATTTCAGCTTGATACGCATGAGCAGTACTTAAACCAGCTAGAAGAGCAGTTGCAAGCGCAAGTTTTTTAAACATTATTGAGATTCCCTCTGTTATAGAAATATGACTGTTTTGTTACAGTTGTTGCTGATTGTACGGAAAATACTCAGCACGTCAATGCACTATTTCTACCTAACTGCTTTATTTTAGTGCATAAAAAAGCACCCTTCCGAAGAAGGGTGCTATTTGAGTAAGGAATTAGACTTAAGCTTAGAAGCGATATTTCGCAGCGACACCAAAGCGGTTGTAGTCAGCATTACCAACTTCACCAAAGCCTACACGACCTTCCAAACTGACTTGTGGTGTAAAGAATTTACGTGCACTCACACCAAACTCATCATTATCGTTGATATCGTTGCTGTAATAATCGACACCTACACTTAGCGTTTTATCAATGAAGTAATCCGCAGCAAGATTGTATTCATCGAGATCACCAAAAGCAGCACCTGCTTCAAGGTTGATGTCTTTACCATTCGAAAGTGTAGTTACGTATTTAGCACGTAAAGTCGGGTCTACACCATCATCACGGTCATTATCCCAACCTTTAAGACCTGCTGCGATTAACAAGCCTGGTGCTGGTAAATAACCAACTTCTGCACCATAGGTGGTTAAATCATTGTTTAGGTCATCATTGTCTTTCAAGTCATGACCGCTCACATTACCACTTAAGTAAAAGTCTGAATTCGGTACAAAGTACTCTGCACCTACGCCGTAAGTATGCGCTTCATTGTCGCCAACTTCGTCATATTGGTATTTGGCATTTACGTTGCTAGCACGATCAAGGAACGCTGCTTCTGCCAAAGGTGCATTACGGGTTTGTACAGGGTTAAAGTAATAAGTACCATCTACACCGAATGAACCGCTTGAACTGCCGTTGTCTGGATCAATCAGTCCTGCTGATGCACCAATTTCAGCTTGGTATGCGTTCGCAGTACCAGTGATAGCCAAAGCTGAAAGTAGGGCTGATGCGATTGCTAATTTTTTCATGGAAAGTACCCCTCTGAAATCTGGTTAACAGTTAAACTTTTTGTTACAACTTTTAGTCTAGGCGAAAAAAAATCAGCGTCAATCACAGGAAAGTTGCCGCTTTGTTACAAGCGTAAATTTGTGTAATATTTTGAGTTTAAGTGATTGAAATAAAAATGAAATAATTAAATGTTTTGTTTTATTAAAACTATGTGTATTTTGTGAATTTTACTAAAGTTGATCATTAAATCATCAAACTTGTTTCATCTTTGTTTTATTTTGGCGGGTTGAAGCAATTACCATACACCACTTTTTAAGCATGTTTTCAGCTGAATGTGTCAGGCAAAAAATCAGGGCGATAGATCGGCCATTAAGATAAATATCCGTGTTAATCGTGCATGCTATTTTAGGTTGGATATCATCAGGCTTTCACTTTAAAAGTTTAAAGCGATCTTTATTTTTAACCACATTTAGCATTCAACTTATAAAAGCTGAAAAGTTATGCTGGAATTTACAGCAGGATAGAAATGCCAGAACATGTCTGTGCTACAATTATCAGTTAATAAGCTTCATTGTTAATTGAGAGAATTTACGTGGAAATTAATCCTTATCTAAACCAATTAAAAGACTTGAACGAACGTGGTCAAACACTACGGGGGTATCTTTGACTACGATCTGAAAAAAGAGCGTTTAGAAGAGGTTCTCCGCGAGTTAGAAGATCCTGCAATCTGGAATGATCAAAGTCGTGCGCAAGCCATGGCCAAAGAAAAGGGCGAGCTTGAAAACGTGATTCATGTTCTAGAAGGTTTGGCGACCCAGTTAGAAGATGCCCAAGCCATGCTGGATTTAGCCGTTGAAGCCGATGATGAAGATTTATTGGTGGATGTGCAGTCTGAATTGACTTCTGCAGAAGAAGAACTGGCGAAATTAGAATTCCGCCGTATGTTCAGCAATCCAATGGATCCAAACCCATGCTATGTCGAAATTCAGGCAGGTTCGGGTGGTACAGAAGCACAAGACTGGGCATCGATGCTGTTGCGTATGTATATGCGTTGGATTGAACGTCACGGCTTTAAAGCAGAATTGATGGAAGAGTCGGATGGTGATGTAGCAGGGATTAAATCTGCGACTATTCGCGTTGAAGGTGAATATGCCTATGGTTGGTTGCGTACCGAATCGGGCGTGCATCGTTTAGTGCGTAAATCGCCATTTGACTCAGGTAACCGTCGTCATACGTCATTCTCTGCGGTGTTTGTTTCGCCAGAAGTTGATGACAACATTGAAATTGATATTAACCCTGCCGATGTTCGTACCGATACTTACCGTGCTTCAGGTGCGGGTGGTCAGCACATTAACAAAACTGACTCTGCGGTACGTTTAACCCACGCACCTACAGGTATTGTGGTGGCATGTCAGAACCAGCGTTCGCAACACGCCAACCGTGACCATGCGTGGAAACAGTTACGTGCTAAGTTGTATGAACTGGAAATGAGTAAACGTAATGAGGCGGCTCAAGCTTTAGAAGACTCGAAGTCTGATATTGGTTGGGGCAGCCAAATTCGCTCTTATGTATTGGATGACTCGCGGATTAAAGACTTGCGTACAGGGGTGGAAACCTCAAATACGGGTGCAGTTTTAGATGGTGATTTAGACAAATTTATTGAAGCCAGTTTGAAACAAGGTCTGTAAGTTTAAATTTACAGTACCCAATAAGTCTGCCCAATTCGGTTGATCTGCTTAAATTGTTTAAACAATTTGCATAAATCGTAAAAAAACGATATTAATATCGAAAAAATACGATATATTAAAGGCAGCTGCTGAATTGGGCTTATATTTACGAATATGTGTCTGAATGATGGATGTCGATTTAATATTTAAAGCCTTAGCCAATCCTACCCGTCGGCAAATTTTAGAATGGTTAAAAGCACCAGACCAATTTTTGTCGGTAGAAGAGTGTGGCGACTTTAAGCGTGGCGTATGTGCAGGACACATTGAGCGTTTGGGCAACGTGTCGCAATCGACCATGTCAAATCATTTATCGGTACTGCAACAGGCAGGTCTTATTCGTGCAGAAAAATATGGACAATGGTCGTATTTTTCTCGTAATGAAGCACTCATTCAGCAATATGTCGAATATTTAAAACACTCACTTTAACTGTGAGATTAGAGGCAAAAATGGCTGAATTAGACTCTCCTTTAGTTTTGGGTGATCTGCATCTAAAAAACCGTGTGGTGATGGCACCTTTAACCCGTAGCCGCGCCAGCGATGACCGTGTTCCAACGCCAATGATGGCAGAATATTATGCACAGCGTGCCAGTGCAGGTTTGATTCTTTCAGAAGCAACGGTAATTTCTGAAGAAGCCAATGGTTATTTAAATACCCCAGGATTGTTTACCGATGCTCAAGTGCAGGGTTGGAAACTCGTTACCGATGCCGTGCATGCCAAAGGTGGTTTGATTGTGGCGCAACTGTGGCATGTAGGTCGTGTTTCACATCCAGATTTACTCAATGGTGCAACACCAGTATCGGCAAGTGCGGTACAACAAGCAGGTTATGTCAGTTTGTTGCGTCCTAAACGTGAATATGTGTTGCCACGTGCCTTAGAAATTGCAGAAATCCACACCATTACCGAGCAATATAAACAAGCCGCCATCCGTGCCAAAGAAGCAGGATTTGATGGGGTAGAGTTGCATGCAGCCAATGGTTATTTGATTGATCAATTCCTGCAAAGCAAAACCAACCAACGTGACGATGAATACGGTGGTTCGGTTGAAAATCGTGCGCGTTTCTTGTTAGAAGTGATGGACGCCTTAATTGAAGTCTGGGGCGCAGGTCGAGTCGGTGTGCATTTAGCACCACGTGGCGATGAGCACGACATGGGAGATGATGATCCACGTGAAACCTTTGGCTATGTCATGCAGCAATTGGGGCAGCGTAAAATCGCGTTTTTCTTTACCCGCGAATATTTAGCCGAAGACAGCATTTCCCAAGAAATGAAAGTACGTTCAGGCGGTGTGCCATATATCGCGAACATGCGTTTAAGTCGTGCTGATGCCGTGGAATTATTGGCTTCGGGCAAGGCCGATGCGGTGTCATTTGGTAAGGCGTATATTGCCAATCCAGACTTGTATGAGCGTTTATTGGCAGATGTACCTTTAAACGAACTCAAGCTGGAAAACATGATTGGTACAGCCGTTGCAGAAGGCTATATCGATTATCCAACTTTGGCGGAAACACAACACGCTGTAGAATAAAAGCCAGTATAGCGCCACATGCAATTAACATGCGCGTGTGGCTCTGTTATATTTTGCCGATAATCTTTCTTTGGGGCGCATCTTTTGGCTACTCCATTTTGGTATAACGCAGCCTTGGCGCTGTTAAAACCGATTTATCAGTCACGTATTCGTAAACGTGCCGAATATCCTGAGCAATTACAACAAGAACTGCTTGAGCGTTTTGGCCCATTTCAGCCTGCTAAAAATTTACATGCCATTTGGTTTCATGTGGTGTCGGTGGGGGAAACTAATGCCGCACAACCTTTAATTGAACATTATTTAAAAGTGGGACATCCCGTTTTAGTCACCAATACCACCAAAACGGGGCAGGCACGCGCCAAATCATTATTTTTAAAAGCACCGTATTTAGATTTATTTCAAGCCGTGTATTTACCTGCCGATCAGGTGCATTTAATTCGTGAGTTTTATCAGAAATATCAGCCTAAATTATTGGCACTGGTCGAAACAGAATTGTGGCCTAATTTGATTGATCAGGCGCAGCATTTTCAAGTCCCGTGTTTGTTGATTAATGCGCGGCTTTCGGAAAAATCGGCCAAAGGTTATGCCAAAGTTAAAGGATTAACTCGCGGCATGTTGCAAAATTTGCAGCAACTTTTGGCGCAAGACTCTGCCACACAGCAGCGTTTTATCGCATTGGGGATGCCTGCCGAGCGTACAAACGTGGTGGGTAATATTAAATTTGATATTACTGCGCCAGAAGATTTTGTAGAGCAAGCCGCGCAGTTGCAACAGACATGGCAATTGGCACATCGCAAAATTATCACCCTTGCCAGTACCCATGCGCCTGAAGAACAGCAATTATTGACTGCTTTGAAACCTTATTTCGCACAGCATCCTGAACTGTTATGTATTGTTGTGCCGCGCCATCCAGAACGTTTTGATGAAGTTGCTGTGCAGGTGAAAAAACTGCAACTCAATATGCAGCGCCGTAGTTTGGCTGAAGCGATTCAACCCGAAACACAAGTGTATTTAGCCGATAGCATGGGTGAAATGTGGTTGTGGTACGCCTTAAGTCAGGCCTGTTATGTCGGTGGTTCGCTGAATGAACCTGGCGGTGGGCATAATATTTTAGAGCCTTTGGCCTTAAATGTCGCCACGGTATTGGGCAAAAATTATTTTAACTTTCAAAGTATTGTGGATGAGTTTGTTGCAGCAGAAGCCGTGTATGTGGTCGAAGATGCTGAACAAGCTGTAAATACGTTAACGCAATTGTTGTTTGAACCTGCGTTGCGTGCTCAGCTGAATCAAAATGCTCAAGTGATTATGTATAAAAATCGTGGCTCTTTGACTGAGCATATTCACGTGATGAATCAGTATCTTTAAATATGAATATCGTTTTGCTTGACCCTCGGCAGACCACAAATGAAGTGTGGTCTATTAGCGCCCAGCGCCAAGTGCAGCATTTACACACGCATGTCGGTGTACAAGTCGGTGACAGCTTAAAAGTCGGGATTCGCGGTGGCAAGCGTTATTTGACCGAAGTGGTGGACGTTAGTGAGCAGCGGATTCAAGTCAAAGCCCTGTATGAAGAAGCTGTACCGAAAAAACTGCCTGTGACCCTGATTGTGGCTTTACCGCGCCCCAAAGTATTGCGTCGTTTAATTATGGATAGCGTGACGCTAGGTGTGGAAAAAATTATTTTGCTGCACAGCTATCGGGTTGATAAAAGCTATTGGCAAACGCCATTTTTGCAGCAGCTCGATCAATATATAACGTTGGGATTGGAACAAGCAGGCGATACCATTGCACCTGAGATTCAACTTTATAAACGCTTTAAACCCTTTGTGGAAGATGTTTTCCCCAGTTTGATTTCTGCCGATTGTCCTGCTTATGTGGCGCATCCTTATACCGATCAAGCTATGCCACATGCCATCCAACATCCATGCAGTATTGTGATTGGCCCAGAAGGTGGATTTATTCCCTACGAAATTGATTTGCTCGAAAAAAACGGCTGCCAAGCGCGGCACTTGGGCAACCGTATTATTCGTACTGAAACTGTGATTGCTTATGTTTTAGGGCGTTTGTTTAGTGCGGGCTGAATCATCTTCATTGACTGCTGCATCACCACGATAAACTTTCACTTCCTGCACAGGATAAGGAATCGAAATGTGATGTTCGGCAAAAGCGGCAATTACCCGTTCTTGCACTTCACTGATGGATGCTGAAGTGGTGGTTTCCGTCGTATTTACCCACCAACGCACATTTAAATTAATCGAAAAATCGGCCAAGGCAGTGACATTGACGCTAAATGCAGGTTGGCTCAAGATTTTTATGTCACGGTCTAAAATGGCCAAAATAATATCTTTGGCTTTTTGTACGTCATCTTCATAACCAATACCGACCACAAACTCGCAACGACGACGGGTATAAGCCGTATTGACCGTCACGGCACTGGTATACACCGTAGCATTTGGAATCACGATGCGACGTCCATCGGGAGAGCGCAGGAAGGTGGCACGAATCTGAATATCTTCTACCGTACCTTCCATATTATTTACGATAATGTCATCACCAATTTTAAATGGCTCACCAATCAAAATCAGCACGCCCGATAATAAATTCTGGAAAATATCTTTAAAAGCAAAACCAATTGCAACAGAGCCTAGACCCAAAGCACTCATCAGTTGGCTTGGGGTAAAACCCGGAATTGCAATCACCATCGCAATCAGAAAACCAAAGAAAATAATTGCGGAACTACCGACCCGATTCAGCACCAAAACCAAATTTTGTCGGGTATAGGAACGATTGTTCAGGGTCTTGCGAATAAACCATTTAAACAGTCGGGCAAGCAGCCAAAACAGAATCAGCACCACGGCTGCAATCATCAAATACGGCACACGTTCCCAAAATCCTTCCATAATTTTGTCGATGGTGGAGTAGGCGTCATTGTACTTGGCCGTATGATTGATCACGGTTTGCGTGGTTTTTTCAGTGGCTTCCTGCAACAGCTGACTGGTGTTTTCAGAAACTTCACTGAGTGAGGGTTTGGATTCTGCCACGATAATTCCGAATTCAAAATGAAGCGACTATTTTGCCTGAAAAACTCAATTTGGTTAATGAGCAATGCTTACTTGCCAGTATTTTAGACAACTTGGATAGAAGTGATGAGCGTACTATTTTGTAGCATTTAAACTGCGAGTTGTATGTGGTTTTATCTGTAAGACAGGGTCGCAGGTATGAATGATTGGCTGCGTAAAAAAAATGTTAATACTCACGGTTATTAGACGATATTTTCTTTAAAAATAATGCAATGTGCAGTACAGTGGAATGTAAACCTGAAAAGTATGAATGCAAGAACATGGCATTTGATCAACGCTTTGGCATGCTATTTTTTGTATAAAACTTATGCGACTAAAGCCGAATGGTGAGCCATAAAAAAGAAAGTTCATACTGTAAATATGCAGAAATAATAATCAATAACGTGGCATACATCTCGTGATGAGATGCGAGAACATCAAGGAAGTAGCAGATGAAAGACGTATATCCTGTTCCAGATGAATTTAAAAAGACTGCCCGCACCACTGAGGCAGAATATTTTCAACGCTATCAACAATCTATAGATGACCCTGAAACTTATTGGGCAGAGCAGGCCCAACGCTTAGATTGGATTAAACCTTTTACCCAAGTCAAAAATACCAGCTTTGACCCTGAGCATTTTAAAATTGAATGGTTTGCCGATGGGCAACTGAATGTCAGTGCCAATTGCTTAGACCGCCATTTAAAAGAACATCCGCATAAACCTGCAATTATTTGGGAAGGAGATCATCCATCTCGGCATAAAGTGGTTTCTTTTGCTTCTTTGCATGATGAAACCTGCCGTTTTGCCAACGTGCTGAAAAAGAACGGGGTGCAAAAAGGAGATCGGGTGGTGCTGTACATGCCGATGGTTTCCGAAGCTGCGATTGCCATGCTGGCCTGTGCGCGGATTGGTGCAGTGCATTGTGTGGTTTTTGGTGGTTTTTCTCCCGATGCTTTGGCTAGCCGAATTGAAGATTGTCAGGCCAAGTTAATTGTCACTGCCGACTCGGCCATGCGTGGTGGTAAGCCAATTTATTTAAAAGCTAATGTCGATGCTGCCCTAAAAGTAGCAGGTACTGACTGTGTGCAAAATGTGATTGTGGTGCATCGTACAGGCAATCCGATTGAGATGCTGCCCGAACGCGACCTGTGGTATCACATGGAAATTATGTCGGTGAATGATATCTGCCCACCCGAGCCGATGAATGCCGAAGATCCACTATTTATTTTATATACCTCGGGTTCGACTGGAAAACCCAAAGGCGTTTTGCATACCACAGGCGGTTATTTGACCTATGTGAACAGCACGTTTCGAGAAGTCTTTGACCTGAAACAGGATGATGTGTTTTGGTGTACCGCAGATGTAGGCTGGATTACAGGGCATTCTTATGTCTTATACGGGCCATTGTCGAATGGTACATCTACCGTGATGTTTGAAGGGGTGCCGAACTATCCAAGCTGGGCGCGCACAGGGCATATTGTTGATAAACACAACATCACCATTTTATATACCGCGCCGACTGCCATTCGCGCCATGATGCGAGAGGGAGATCGTTTTGTACGTGAAAGTGACCGCAGCAGCTTGCGTTTACTTGGTTCAGTCGGTGAGCCAATTAATCCTGAAGCATGGAACTGGTATTACAACGTAGTAGGTGAAGGACGTTGCCCAATTGTAGATACATGGTGGCAAACCGAAACTGGGGGCATATTAATTTCAGCATTGCCGGGTGCAACGCCACTGAAACCCGGTTCGGCAACCCGCCCATTATTTGGCGTGCAACCTGCTATTGTCGATGCCGAAGGTAATGAACTGGAAGGCGCGACCGAAGGCAATTTAATTATGAAAGATTCATGGCCAGGGCAAATGCGCGGTATTTGGGGCGACCCTGCACGTTTTATTGAAGCGTATTTTTCGACCTATCCGGGTGCGTATTTTACAGGAGATGGTGCACGCCGTGATGAAGATGGCTATTACTGGATTACAGGGCGTGTGGATGATGTCTTGAATATTTCGGGGCACCGTTTAGGTACTGCGGAAATTGAAAGTGCCCTAGTAGCGCATGAAGCTGTGGCTGAAGCGGCAGTGGTGGGTATGCCCCATGAGATTAAAGGACAGGGGATTTGCACCTTTGTAACCTTGCAAGTTGGTACACCTGAGTCAGAGGAATTGCGTGAAGAATTAGTCAATTGGGTTCGCAAAATTTTGGGGCCTGTGGCAACGCCTGATGCGCTGCATTGGGCACCTGCTTTACCTAAAACCCGCTCAGGTAAAATCATGCGCCGTATTTTGCGGAAAATTGCAGCGAATGAATTGGATAGTTTAGGAGATACTTCGACTTTGGCTGAGCCGCAAGTGGTGGAGCATTTGATTGCAACGGTGTATGGGGAGAGGTAGGTTAAGGTTGCTGTCACTGTACACAAAGAAGTTAGATAAGGTTTGTTTTTTATTTTTTTCGATGAAGTAAGGTGATTGTTTATATCATCTTACTTTATGCGACAACTCGTGTCGTCTTGCTTGGTAATTTGCTTGGGTGATTAAAAAATAACTGTAGAATAAATAACCATCATACAGATGATGTGGAATGGCATGAATATTCTAGGGTTACAGGCCAAGTATCGGCGTTTATATCATGAAAACTCAATTTGGAAATTATTAAGAGCAGATAACGCACCACATATTTTAGCGTTCATTGTTGACTTATTTGCAGAACAAAATGAAGTCCCTTATGGCCGTGCAAGAAATGTCTTGGATGAGTTGATTAAATCTAGTCGTGAGCAGGGTATTTGGCAGACAGAAAATAATGCAGCGCATTATTTAAATCATTGGATTCATTCAGGCTGGCTCAGAGAAATAGATGGCAAGCTGAGTAAAACGGATATTAGCGAAACCGTATTACGTTTTTGTCAGGGCTTGGATGAGCGAGCAACCCATACCACAGCATCACATTTAAGAATTGTGCAGGATGCGGTTCGTGATTTTGTGGTCGCATTGAGTGAAAATATTGAAGAACGAGTGGAGTTGCTCGAACAAAAAAAATTAGTGATTCAAAATGAAATAGATGCTTTGTTGGCGGGTGTTGTTACACAATTAGAAGAATCAGAACAAAAAGAAAGAATACGAGAAATTTATCAACTTGCTTCCATTCTTACAGGCGATTTTAGACGGGTCGAAGATGAGATTCGTCTACGAGATAAAGAGTTGCGTCTAGATATGATTAGTGGTGCTTATTCACGTGGAGAAGTATTGCTGAGCTTAATGGAAAAAGAGCAGTTGCTTGCCCAAAGTGATGCAGGCAGTGCTTTTGATGGGTTTTGTCAATTACTTCAGGATCAAGATCGTTCTACTGAGTTTAGAGAGCAGTTACGCAGTATTTTGAATCATCCTATTGCACAACAATTAAGCGAATCTCAACGTAAATATTTAGGTCAGTTAATGCGTGAGTTAGGACGCGAAAGTAGCCGAGTTTTCCAAGTCCGACGTCGTACAGAAGAAGGTTTGAGAGCTTATATTGAAAGTGGTGCAGCATTGGAAAACCGTTTGATTGATCAGTTGTTGTCGGAATTAGAAAAAAATGCAGTGGCATTGTTGGAATCGGAGTGTGATTTAAAAACAGAAGTACAAGTGGATTTAGCCGTGGGTTCCATCCAGCTGAATTCGCCTGAAAGTCTTGCTTTAAAAAGTCCCACAGAGCATATGGATACACGTGAGGTCGAAGAGCAACAAAACAAGACTGAACCTAGTGATCAGATGTTGAAGTACTTAGACAATGTACGGGTTCGTGCTGTTGCTGAAAAAGTATATCAAACGCTCGCACAGAAAGGGGTGATGAGTATTGCCCACTTAACACATGAACATCCTTTACAAGCGGGGCTTGAAGAACTTGTTGCTTATTTGCGTATAGCAAAAGCCATTAAAGCACCACAAATGCAGCATACCGAGCAAGTTGAACTTAAGGATCGTTCAGGTGTGCATTTGCAGGCCAGTATTCCAGTGTATTACTTGAGTGCAGATTTATTTCCCAAAAATATAGATGAGTTGGCGCTTTAAGGAGATCGAGATGCAATCAGAAAATAAGATACAACAGCATGACAATTTCTTTGAAATGGTACGCAGACCATCTTCAAATTCAGAAAAAAATATAGATATACACGCTAATCAGCCTGTAGAAAATTTGTCTCCTACAGCTCGAGCAGAGGTACAACATGCAGATAATCAAACAGAGATGGAGCATGCTCAGGATCGTGATACAGATGCGCTTATGCCACATGTAGCCCGACGGGTATTGGTCTATCTCATGCGTCAAGGGGTTATTCTTGCAGCAGAAAACTTAAAACTTTTTGATTTATTGTGCCGATATGAAGCGGAAATTCGTAGACATTTGGCAGAGGTTTATATCCAGTTGGTTTTGGATGCCAAGCAAGGGGTGGCTTATATCATCAATCTCAAAAGTATTCAGGATGAACAGGAAGATGAGAACCAGCCTTTGGATGATTTTCCTGTACTGATACGAAAACGAACTTTGACTGTATATGACACCTTAATTTTACTTATTTTGCGGAAGTATTATCAGGAGCGGGAAACTGCGGGTGAGCAAAAAATTATTATTGATGTTGAGCGAATCCAGAGCAGTTTAATTCCATTTATTCCTTTAACGAATCATGACAGCAAAGATCGTAAAAAGCTAAATGCAGCATTAGAAAAATTTATTGAGAAAAAAGTATTAACGGGACTGCGTGGTGAAGAAGGGCGTTATGAAATTACGCCAATTATCCGCTATGTCGTGAATGCCGAGTTTTTACAAAGTTTATTATCTGAATATCAACAATTAGCAGCAAAGGCCAAGTTGCAGCAATCCGAACAAGAATATGGAGAATCATCATGCAAGAAATGACCCTCTCAACTTTATTTGCACAAGGCCAAATTCGCTTGTCAGAAATTTCAGTATTTAACTGGGGCTCCTTCCATAACTTGCATACCGCACGTATTGATCCTGAAGGGACACTTATTACGGGAGATAATGGTGCAGGTAAATCTACCTTTATTGATGGTTTAATGGCATTGTTACAACCTGCAAGTAAAGCTAGTTTTAACGTAGCAGCTGCGCAGGGCGATCGCTCAGACCGTACATTACTCTCTTATATGCGTGGTAGTTTTGGTTCAGAACATGATGGGGCTGGAACGCGAGTAAAAAATAAGCGTGAAAAAGCAGTGACAACAGCATTAAGAGCGCTATATACCGCTGATGACGGTTCGATGATTACTTTAATTGGATTGTTTTGGGTTGGACAAGGTCAACATTCGCTGAGTGAAGTGAATCGTTTATATATGATTGCAAGTCGTAATGTGCAACTGACTGAAGTGTTAGAAAAATTTGCAGACGGTAATACTCGCCAGCTAAAACAACATTTTAATCCTAAAACAGATGCACGCGTGCATTATTTTGATAGCAAATTTGAAGACTATCAGGAGATGTATCGTAAATATTTATTTATGGATAATAAAAATGCACCTGCGTTGTTATCACGTGCTTTAGGCTTAAAGAAAATTGATGATTTGACTAAATTAATTCGCGAGTTGGTTTTAGAACCAAGCCAGGTTCGTGCTTTGGCACAGACTGCAGTAAATGAGTTTGCTGACTTAGAGGCAAACTATAAGCATTTGGTAGATGCGCGTGAACAAGTCCTACATTTACAGAAATTACCTGAGTTAGCTGTTCAAATAACAGCGTTAACTCTGCAACTGAATAATCTACAGCTCGAAAAACAAGCTTTTCCTGCATATTTAGGTGAATTGTATGTTCAGTTTTGGACTGAAAAAATACATCAGCTGGAGCAAGAGATACAGCGATTACATACGCAGTTTAAGCAATTAGAACAACAAGAACATGATGCGGAAAAACGACAAGAGCGCTGCCATGAAGACTATTTACAAGTAGGCGGTAATCGGATTGAAAACTTACAAAAAGAGCTAGAACTGATACAGCGTCAGTTAAAGCAATTAACCATAGAGGCATCGCGCTATCAGGAAGATGCTCAGCAATTACAATTGCAAGATGATTTAACCGAGCAAAATTTAATTGATAACCAAAAAATAGCCCATGAGCAGCTTCTAAATATTGGGCAAGAGAAAACCCAACGACAAGATGAGTTTGCTCAAGTCAGTAGCAAATACGCACAAACGCAACAGCAACTGAAAGAAACTCAAAGCGATATTCAGGAAATAGAAACCAGACCTAATAGTAATATTCATGATGTACATTTATTGCGTTTAAGAGATGAGCTTAGACAGCACTTAGATTTTGATGAACATGAATTAATGTTTATTGGTGAGCTCATTGATGTAAAAGAGGCTGAAAAAAGCTGGCAAGGCGCAATTGAACGAGCATTAGGTGGTTTAAAAACAACGTTATTGGTGCCGAAAGATCGTTATTCGATGGTCACTCAATGGGTGAATGCGCGTCATAATAAAACCCATGTGCGTTTACAGGTGATCCATCTTGATGCTACAGAAAGTGTGTATTTTAAAGAAAATGGTTTTCTGCGGAAATTGGTTTGGCGAGAGCATCCATATCGTGATTGGTTAAAACAACATCTGCTTCGCTTTGATCTGCAATGTGTGGCAGATACAACAATCATGAATACAACGCCTTTTTCTATGACACAACAGGGCTTAATTCATCGTGAGCAAGGTCGTTTTGAGAAAAAAGATCAACAGCGGATTGATGATCGAAAAATTTGGTGTTTGGGATTTTCCAATACTTCACGTTTAAATTTATTAAAGCATGAAGCGAAACAACTTGAGGTACAGTTGGAACAGTATGCCTTGAGTGTTGCACAATCGCGTAAGGTGTTAGATCAGGTAACACAGCATAAGAGTTTGTGGGAGCGAATGTTACGTTACCAATGGGATATGATAAATATTCCTTATTGGACAGAGCGCCAGCAACAGACCAGCAATGACTTGCAACATTTACAGCGGGCAGATACCAATATTGAACAAGCTCGACAACGTTGGGAGCTTGCAAAAGAGGAATTAAAACAACTACAGGAACAGAAAGGACAGTTACAACACACTTGGGGGAAACTCAAACAGAAATTCAGTGATGCAGAAAAACAACAACAACAAGCGCAAAAGGCAGCAAACCAAGGTGTCCCAGAACAAGCCAGAGAACTGTTGCTACAGCGTATAGGAGAAACACCTCGGTTGGAGGATGCTTATCTTACTGCTGTGGAAAAAGAGCTAGAGCGTTTAATTGAACATACCAGCAACCAAAATACCTCAGCAAAAAATAGCGCAACGTACATTATTGGTCAGTTTCGTGGCAAGGATAAATGGTCACATATTGCATTACAACGTGAATGGGCAGTTGGTTTGGCCGCATTGGATGATTGCGTTGCCTATTTTCATGAACTAGAAAAGGAAGGTTTGCCTGCCTTAGTTGAACAGTTTGAACAGCGTCTGCAAAAACATACCATGCAGTCTTTAAGTGTGATTCAGAATCGCCTTGAGGCAGATAGAGAAGAAATTACTGACCGTATTGCCATAATTAATCAGGTTTTACGGCGTACAGAATTTAAGTCTGGCAGCTATCTAAGACTAGGATACAAAAAGGAAAAGTATCCACACGTCATAGATTTTGAGCAAAAACTAAAATGGGTCGTATCTAGTATTAATAGTATTGAATATGAACAACGTTTTAAAAAGTTAGCTGAATTAATTTCTATTTTAGAAAAAGCGAGTAACTCGGTTACAGCGCATACTTTTGAAAGCCAGCGTTTACTTGATCCTCGTCATCAAATGTCTTTCTATGCAGAAGAAGTCGATTTGGCTACAGAAGAAATACGAGATGTTTTGGAGTCCTCGAGTGGTAAATCTGGTGGAGAAAAAGAATCTTTTGCTGGAACCATTGTGGCAGCGAGTTTGGCTTATGTATTAACACCAGACGGCTATGATTATCCAATCTACAGTACAGTGTTTTTAGATGAAGCTTTTTCAAACACAGCTGAAGCGGTTAGTCGTCGAGTACTCAAAGTATTTAAGGCGTTGAAAATTCATGTTAATTTAATCACACCTTATAAAAACTTAAATTTAGCGCGTGAGTCAGCACGTTCTTTATTAATTGCCGAGCGAGATATTGAGAAACATGAAAGTCATTTATGTGAAATTACTTGGCAGGAAATTGATGAAAAAATGGCGCAAAAACAACAGCAACTGCATAGAGAGGCACAACAGCTTGGGGTGCAGTTAGATGCCTAAAATTGAGAAGTGGGGATTACTTCCAAATACCGTTTTGGGTGTTTTGCATAAAAAAGAATGGGAAAATCGTCGAAATTTAAAGCAGCGGTTGTTAAATCAACGTCCTTTTCCAATCGAAATTTCACTGAAAGTGCCCACAGACCAACAAGCTAGAGATAACTTGGGGCATTTTCATGCTTTTTTTAAAGCGTGGACAGATTTTGCTTATCCTGAACTGGTTGAATGGCAAGAACGGCAGTATCGACAACTTTCAGAACAACGTGTTCCAGTAAAGTTACGAATTTTTTCTTTACAGCAGCTTACTGAGCTTTTAGGAACAGAGCAACAACTTGAAAACTGGTTGGATAAAATATCCAGCTTTTTGAAGCAGTCTTTTGTGCATGATCGTCATCAGCACCGTTTATTTCAAACTTTAATTCATCATTTGGAGCAGATAGAACGCTATAGTCAACAAGAATGGCAATGGTTGATTCAGCTGATTGAACAGCTGAAACCGAATATGGGGGCAGGGCTTTATTTAAGGGCCTTGCCATTAAGCGCTGTAAACACGAAGTTTCTTGAGCAGAACTTATTGCTGACGGAGGCAATTTGCAATGTACTTTATGATGATGAGATCGTACTGGCTGGAGGGTTGTTGGCATGGCTAGATTGCTTAGATAGCCCCAAAGGTTGGTTGACGATCAAACCCGTCTGCCCAAATGTGCAGGAAAAATTGGGAGGACTCCCCGTTTTTCAATTGTCCACAGAGGTGCTAGATCAATTTGAGTTACCTGCGGAACGAATAATTGTAGTTGAAAATATTCAGTCAGGTTTAGCGTGCCCTTACTTGGAAAATAGTATTGTGGTTTGTGGTGGGGGTAAAAATATTACATGGATGAAGGCCAAGTGGTTACAGTATAAACAGGTTTTTTATTGGGGAGATATCGACTCTGAAGGTTTAAATATTTTAAGTATGGTTCGGCAAAAAATTCCACACGTGATTGCTTTAATGATGGATGAAGCCACAGTGTTACAGTTCCAAAATCATATGGTGGATGAACCAGACTCTATTTTTAGTGAGCCACAATATCTCACTGCTGACGAGTTAAAATTATTTCATGATTTGCGTGCACAGACATTTAAAAATAGGCGTTTAGAGCAAGAGCGCATTTCGGTTGATTGGGTGCATCGTTATTTAGAGTTACTTTGAAAATTAATTTGATTGATAATAAGGGGTGTAATGTTTAAACCATCTAGGCGATGGCAAACAAATTAGATTTGCAGCTGGAAAGCCACCAAAACTTCTAAACCATCTAGGCGATGGCAAACTATATTGAGCGCTTTAGAAACTGCATGAAAATCTTCTAAACCATCTGGGCGATGGCAAACAAGCATCGCAGAAAAAGTGTAAGCATCCGGCTAACACAGCCTTACCAAGCGATCCTATAAGCCTTAATTTAGTTCCCACCTAAAAACAAGTGGGGACTTAATCCATGAACATGGATATATATTCAGCAACACCTCCTATTGCTAAAAAACGCCGAAAATACAGCAAAGAATTCAAACTCAGTATTGTCAATGCCTGCAAAAATCCTAATACCTCGATCGCTTCGGTCGCACTGCAACATAGTATTAATGCCAACCTTGTCAGTCGTTGGATCAGGATCTTCAGCCATCATGATGGTGCCGTGCAGGATCCTACTCATGTGAATCCAGCATTTATTGCTTTGCCTTACACTGCTGCAATCAGCCAACCTATTGATGAGAGGATCACGTTGTGTATCACCGTGCCTCATACGAATAATGATATTCAGCTAAAATGGCAGACATCAGAAATACCTGCCTTGGCAGAATTACTCAAGGCACTGGCAACATGATCCGTATCAATGAAATTTGGCTCTCTACCCAGCCCATGGATATGCGAGCAGGAATGGATACTGTCATGGCTCAGGTGGTGAGAGCCTTTGGCTACATCAAACCGCATTGCGCCTACCTGTTCTGTAATAAACGTGGTCATCGTA